>CAVCYJ010000034.1:0-18399 GCA_963605995.1 Holdemanella biformis
TCGGTGTTCGTAACCTGAAGATCATTACTTTCGGACCACGTCCTCAGGACTTCTTTGCCTGCAACGCACCGATCAAAGGTCTCTATGAACTGGGTGTTGAGATTGAAGAAAACTCAGAACTTGATCTTCTTGTTTCTTTCAAAGAGCATGAAAATGATCCTCGTATCCCGGAAGTTTGCGCAGATATGGCAAAAGAGATGGGCGAAGGCAAATATTATTCAGATCTTAACGTTAAGATGGCACAGTTCGAGCTTACTCTTCTTGACTGGGCAGAAGCTCATAAGGGAGCGAGAAAATATGTTGCATTTGCTGACAAATGCTGGCCTGCATTCCCGTCACAGTTTGGATTTGAGCCTTGCTATGTAAACAGCCGTCTTGGATCAAGAGGAATTCCGGTAGCCTGTGAGGTTGATATCTACGGAGCACTCAGCGAGTATATCGGACTTTGTATTTCCAATGATGCAGTTACACTGCTTGACATCAACAACTCTGTTCCGCAGTATATCTATGATGAAGATATCAAAGGAAAATATGACTATAAACTTACAGATACATTCATGGGATTCCATTGTGGAAATACTCCGGAATGCAAGATGTGTGAGTCCAGAGCTGTCAAATATCAGCTCATTCAGCACAGACTTCTTGAGCCGGCAGGATCTGAACCAGACTTCACAAGAGGAACTCTTGAGGGAGATATCGCTGCTTCTGATATCACATTCTATCGTTTACAGTGCAACTCTCAGGGTGAACTGGTATCCTACGCAGCAGAAGGCGAAATTCTCGATGTACCTACAAGATCCTTTGGCGGTATTGGTATCTTTGCTATCAAAGAAATGGGAAGATTTTATCGTCATGTTCTTGTTGAGGGCAACTATCCTCATCACGGAGCTGTTATGTTCGGACATTATGGAAAACTCTTCTATGAAGTAGTTAAATTCCTTGGAATCGACGTAAACAAGATCGGTTACAATCAGCCTGCAGGAGTAAGATATCCGACAGAGAATCCCTGGGGCTAATTAAATAATAAACTGACACGATAAATGATAATGCATCCTGGGGTTCTACCCTGGGATGTATTAGGTTAAATGGATATGAGAAATTGAGTCAGTAAGGTTTTTGGATTAATTGCACAGGAATGAATCAGACTGTTTACTGAAAATAACACGTGAACAGCAACAGAAAGAGAAAAGGAGAACACTATGTATTATATTGGTATTGATCTTGGTACTTCCGCTGTAAAACTTCTTCTTATGGAAGAGTCAGGAAAAATCTGTAACATTGTTTCAAAGGAATATCCATTATTTTTTCCGCATCCGGGCTGGTCTGAACAGAAACCGGAAGACTGGTTTGTACAGAGCATGGAGGGGATGAAAGAACTGACAAAGGATATCGACAGAACTCAGGTAGCCGGAATCGGTTTCGGAGGCCAGATGCATGGTCTTGTAACACTTGATAAAGATGACAATGTGATCCGCCCTGCAATCCTCTGGAATGATGGACGTACAGGGGAAGAAACAGAATATCTGAACACAGTGATCGGTAAGGATAAACTTTCTGAGTATACAGCGAATATCGCTTTCGCAGGCTTCACAGCACCGAAGATCCTCTGGATGCAGAAAAATGAACCGGAGAATTTTAAGAAAGTAGAAAAGATCATGCTGCCAAAGGACTATCTGGCATATCGTCTGTCAGGTTCCTTCTGTACAGATGTTTCCGATGCTTCCGGCATGCTTCTTCTTGATGTAAAGAACCGCTGCTGGTCAAAAGAAATGCTGGAGATCTGCAAAATTACAGAAGAACAGCTTCCGAAACTGTATGAGAGCTGGGAAGTAGTTGGAACTCTGAAGCTGGAGATTGCGAAAGAACTTGGATTCAGTGAAAATGTAAAAGTTGTTGCAGGTGCAGGAGATAATGCGGCAGCAGCAGTTGGAACCGGTACAGTTGGTGACGGGCAGTGCAATATTTCCCTTGGAACATCCGGAACTGTATTTATTTCCAGCAAGAATTTTGGTGTGGACGAAAACAATGCACTTCATTCTTTCTGCCATGCAGATGGAAGCTATCATCTGATGGGATGCATGCTCAGCGCAGCTTCCTGCAACAAGTGGTGGGCAGAAGAAATTCTTCAGACAAAAGATTTCGCGGCAGAACAGGCTCCGATCCGGAAGCTTGGAGAGAATAATGTATTCTTCCTTCCATACCTGATGGGAGAGCGTTCTCCGCATAACAACCCTGACGCAAGAGGTGTATTCTTCGGAATGTCCATGGACAGCACGAGAGCAGATATGACCCAGGCTGTTCTGGAAGGTGTTGCATTTGGACTTCGTGATTCTCTGGAAGTTGCAAGAAGCCTTGGAATCAGGATTGAGAGAACCAAGATCTGCGGTGGCGGAGCTAAGAGCCCTCTGTGGAAGAAGATTATTGCAAACGTTATGAACTTGAAGGTTGATGTCCTGGAGAATGAAGAGGGACCATCCATGGGTGGTGCCATGCTTGCAGCAGTAGGCTGCGGTGCTTATCCGGATGTAGAAACGATCGGTAAGAAATTTGCCAGGATTGTAGATACGGTAGAACCGGAACCGGAACTGGTAGCGAAATATGAAGAGAGATATCAGAAATTCAGAACTCTGTATCCGGCTATGAAGCCATTGTTCTAACTGGTATACAGATATAAAAAGAATGATTTGAGACAGAATGCCGCTGCAGACGAGAAATCTGTGGCGGTATTTTATATGAGCAGGTAGCGAAGCAGATGATTTTATCCTTGATGTATGGCATCATCAGAAAGCGAATGCATAGAAAACAAATAACCCCGGATCTCAGTAAGGTTTATAATGTTTTCATAAAAAATTTATGATTATATTAGTTGTTATCCTGAAAAAACGTGGTAAAATAAGACAAACGATATGATTAACAGATGGAGACTGTGAACATGAACAGAACAGAATTTTTGAGTATCCTGCAAAATCAGCTTGCCGGAAATATGCAGGAAGGCAAGGCTGCTGCACACGTAAGATATTATGAAGATTATATACAATCCCAGGTACGCAGCGGACGTTCGGAACAGGAAGTACTCGAAGAGCTGGGAGATCCGAGACTCATAGCCAAGACTCTCATTGATGCAGATGACAGGAGCGTGCAGGAGGATTACG
Organism: Holdemanella biformis; assembly: GCA_963605995.1. Lineage (GTDB taxonomy): Bacteria > Bacillota > Clostridia > Lachnospirales > Lachnospiraceae > Blautia_A. Next base: position 3,153 of record CAVCYJ010000034.1, read on the forward strand.
GAGAATATTCTTCCGGCGGCGAAAGGTATGATGGTGGTTATGACAATGGAATGGGAGATCAGGCGAAGACGGAGAAGCACTGGAAGAAGGTTCTTGATCTTTCGACCTGGCAGGGAAAAGCAGTTGTGATCATAGGAGCTGTCATCGCAATTATCCTCATTATTCTGGTGCTTGGAGTTGTCCTTCCGTTTTTTATTATTCTTGCAGTTATTCTTTATTTTCTTTCATGGCTTAAAAAGCGTAATAAATGATAGCTGTGACTGTGAAGATACTGAACAGTTACAGACTCTGTAATTATCCGTGCAGGACTTTTATCTTTAGGAAGTCCTGTACAGACATCTTTTTTATTCCCGTTTAATTCCGGATATCTGAACGAACCAGGTATCCACATCTGAAATTCTATCAAGCGGATATTCGCAATCCGCTTCGTTACTTGCTCATAACCGAATAACTGCTCCGCAGTTTATCAGGAGTGGCTTGTACCACTCCTGATACAAGCAAGTCCCCATTCACTGCTTATTGCTTTTCGTAATTGAAGCAGGGGACTTACTTGATTCGGTTAAAATTCTATTCTCTAATCCTGCTTTATGCAGGGAAAAATCCCACATCGTAACTGTATGACATTTTACAGTTACACCCTATCTATATTATTTGTAACTGTTCAATATCTTCACAGTTACCATTTATTTTTCATCTGGAAAGGAGACAAAGAATGAGACACAATTTAAAACTGAGAGAACGTCTGGGAGCCCTGCTGCTTGCCGTTCTGTTTGTACTGCAGGCAGTTATCGGACTTTTGCCGGCACGCATAACGCAGGCTGCGGCTTCAGAGTCCATAGAAACCTGGGACAGTGACAAAACCGTGGACTATGGTTATCGTTTTAACATGAAGTTTCAGCCGGGAATTACTACATACGAATCTTTTGGCTGCGACAATCTGGACAGAGAAGCTTTTTCAGATAACGGAAAGAGTGAGAGAGATACGGAAAGTGTCCGCGTAGGGGCAGACTATAAAGCCGGAAGTGCGGGTATGCGCTATAACAATGTCGGAAAGGATGGAAATGGAAATATCATAGATGTCCGTCTGATTCTTATGGGCGTGGAAAATGCGGAACCAAGATATGATCTGCGTACGGCAGAGTCAATTGTTCAGGACAAAGGCGGAGCTACCTTTGCATGGAAAGACAATGAAGCTTATCCTATGGTGGGCTTTTCAAAGAACAGTATTGGTGTGTTTATTTATTCTGTGGGTTATGCAAAAGTGAAATTTCAGTTTCTGAAGCATGGGACAGAAGAAACGATTCCGATCAGCGGACATGGAACGATTCGTGATATTGACGCAGGACAGGGAGTCAGAGTGCCGGCGGACAGTGGACTGGATAATGCTTATGTACTGAAGGACAATGACTATCTGACAACAGAAGGAAATTCTGTAACCTCTCCTCTTGGATCTATAGAACCGGATGATCCGAGAGGCTGGCTGAATCTGTTTTATAATACGGATAATTTCACTGTAGAGTTCTGCCATCAGTTCAGACTGGACAAGTGGGATAAGAGCCGTGAAGAGGGAATTGAGAAAGCCGGTTCTCAGGAAAAATGGGCAGAGAATACCAGAAACAAGTATCTGGATGCGTCAGGGAAGAGTTATTGTGCGACATTTAAAGGTCAGAAATATTGCAAGGCATATGCGTATTTTGATTTTACATCTTACTGTTTTGGTGATGTTGAGATGAAAAAAGCACCGGAGAAGCGCGTAGGAAAAACCGGGTGTACGTGGGAAGAGGCTTCCGAAGCTACGAAAGAGCAGCCGTTTACTGTCACGCAGGATGAAGAATTTCAGTATATGATCCGGACAGAGGCAACTCCGAATAAGTTCAGTTCTTATGTAGTGCAGGATGTGCTTGAGGACTACCTTGCTATAGATGGTGTGTCAAAAATCAGTATTACAAATGAAGCAGGTCAGACTGTGACGGATAAGTTCGATATTTCCATTGATGGTCAGAAGATAACCTGCAGTGCAAAAACAGAAAGTCTCCAGGACGAGACTTTTACAGATAATCAGACTTATACCTTTATTTTGAAAGTACATCGGAGACCGGAATCTGAAACAGATATTTCAAAATATGCCGCGGAGGATGGATGCAGTATCATTGTACCGAATCATGCTTCCATGAGCTATCAGCGAACAAACGGAACGGGAGATACTATGGAATCAGAAACTGTGTGGGTCAGAAGTATCATCCCTCCGGAGCTGGAAGTGACAAAAAATGTATCCGCATATGAATGGAAAGTGGGAGACATCGTGGATTATGAGGTTTCTGTTTCTCAGACCAAAAAAGATGCACGCGCAGTTCATGTGGTGATCACAGACGAAATTCCATCCTGTTTACAGCTTCTTGAAAATCAGTATGCAGTGCAGACGAGCGAGGGTGCGGAAAGCTGTACACTGACCCGGACAGGCGAAAATGGATGGAAGGCAGAGAGTCCGTCTCTGAAATACGGAGAGACGATCACTGTTCAGTTTAAGTGTCAGGTTCTAGAAGGTTCTAACGGACAGGAATGTGAGAACATCGTGTCTGCAACAGCAGATAATCTGATTGATCCGGATACAGGAGAACAGGAAATCCGTAAGGATATGGCTGAAGTGTGGGCAAACAGTCCTCAGCTGAATATCAGCAAAACGGCAGATAAATATGAATGGCAGACAGGTGAGCAGGTTACATACCGTATCGTGGTAAATAATGTGACACCAGGAACGATTGCAAAGGATGTAAATATCACAGATATCGGACTGCCTCAGGGACTGGTACTGACCGGAGGAACCCAGAGTATAGAGGTTCTGGATGCTTTACAGCAGATCAGTTATCCTGTACCGGATAAAAAAACAGGTCAGGCATATGAGATACGTCAGGTAGAATCTCACATAGATGCAGATGAGAATGGCTTTGGTTTTTTCTGTTCTTATCTGCCATACAGCCAGCCGGTGACCATTCTGCTACATTGCGTTGCACAGGAAGAGGCGAATGGACATGAGAGCGTTAATGTGGCAAATGTAAAGGCTTCAAATGCCGATGAAAGATCGGATGATGCGGAAACTTATGTAAACAGTGGAGAATTCTGGATTGAAAAAACGGCAGATCATTATGAATGGCAGACGGGAGAACAGGTACAGTATAATGTTGTAGTAGAAAATAAAAAGGATGGTACGATTGCCAGAAATGTGACCATCTGGGATACGGATATGCCGGCAGGCCTTACACTGGAATCTGCGGATAATGTATCTGTCAGTGGAATCCCACAGACAATTACGCAGCCGGTTTCAGGAACAGAGGATATTGAAAATCAGGTAAATCCGGAATTTTATAATGAGACATCTGAGAAACCGGTCAGCTATGAATTTCAGCAGGAAGGAACCGGCTGGAGACTGAATATATCTGATCTTCCGGCACGTATGCCTGTTATGGTTTCTTTTCTCTGTACGGTAACAGAAGAAACGAATGGTCTGGAAAGCATTAATATCGCAAATGTGCAGGCACAGAATGCGCCTTCTGCGCAGGATGATGCTGAGGTTTATGTAAACACTGCAGTTCTGTCTGTAGAAAAGAATTTTCAGAATCCATATCTGGCAGCCGGAGACGGACGTGCGGACAATGAATTCCGTGTCGGTGAGCAGGTGAATTATCAGGTTACGGTAAATAATCTTCAGAAGGGTTCCATTGCGAGAAATCTTGTGATCAGTGATCTTTCTCTGCCGGAAGGTCTGGCTCTGGACGGAGATGAAGATGCGGTTACTGTAAGCGGTGTACCGGCAGTAATCCAGAATCCTGTGGCAGGTACGGATGATGAGGGCAATCAGATCAATCCGGAAAATTATAATGAGACAGCAGAGAAAGAAGTCAGCTGTCAGCTGACCCGTCAGGGAACAGGATGGATCCTTATGATTTCGGATCTTCCATATCAGACACCTGTAACTGTTAATTTCCGGTGTACTGCACAGGAAAGTGTGAATGGCACTGAGGTCGTGAATACTGCTCAGGCATATGCGGACAATGCCATGACAGTGAAGGATACGTCAAAGGTATGGATAAATTCCCCGGTTATTAAGGTTGAGAAAACAGCGGATAAACCGACCTATAAATATGGAGATATTATTACGTATCGTATTGTCCTGACCCAGGAACAGACCGGATGTGTGGCGCGTAATGTCACAATTCAGGATGTGATTGATACTCCGGGTGTGAATCTTCAGAAGGATTCTATTGTTCTTATGGACGAAAAAGGTAATGTAACAGATGCGGATATACAGACCGGTGATGACAACACTTTTCTGATATCGACAGGCAAAGCGCTGATTAAGGATATGCAGTACAGCATCTGTGATAATGACAGAGGCACAAACGTTGAACAGGTAATGTACAATCCGCTGGACTGCCGGGAGCAGAAACGTATGGTCGTAGAATATCAGGCAGCTGTAACTGATGCGGCACTGGCAGGACAGAAGGTTCATAATACGGCGACTGCGAACAGCAGTGAGAATATACCGGCAGCAGATGAAGAAGAGGTGGAGATAAACAGTCCGGTACTGGAAATCGTCAAAGAATCTGATAAAAAAGAATATGCTTCCGGTGAAAAAGGTTATTACAAGCTGACAGTGAGACAGCTAAGAGAAGATGTTGCAGATCAGAATATCGTGATCGAGGACAGACTGGAAACAGAAGGTGCATCAATTGTGAAGGATAATATTTTTATCAAGAAGAATGGAACAGAATTAAAAGAAGCAAAAATCGAAGCATCAGAAACGGGATTTGTGGTCTGTACAGATGCTGCTTTATCTGATATGGATAAAATTGAAATATGCTATGAGGCAGTATTTGAGACAGAGAATACAGAGTCTGAAAAAGTAGTAAATACAGCTAAAGCAAAAGGAGATCTGTCTCCGGAAGTGACAGCAAAAAATGAGGTGTATGTAAAAGCTGAAGTCGAACCGACAGCCACACCGGAGCCGACGAAGACACCTGTTCCGACAGAAGCACCGAAAGTGACACCGGTTTTGACAGGAACGGGAACCTGTCCGAAACTCACACAGGTACCTGCAAAAACAACATCATCATATAACAATGGTAATAACGGAAACAGCGGAAGTAATGGCAGCTATGGAAGTAGCGGAGGATATTCTTCGGGCTACGGAAACTATGGTTCTACAGCTGCAAATTCCAAGACCGGAGAGAGCAGACCGTTTGGGACAGTGGCGGTTCTTGGACTGCTGGGACTTGCCGTACTGGGAGCCGGACTGCTGATCCTGCACAAAACCGGCCAGCAGAAAGCGGATTCAGTTAAGGGCACACCAAAGAAATGAAAAATAAGAATAAGCTCAGGACTTTTGCCGTAAGTATGGTGATGGCAGCAACGGGTCTTCTTATATACTGTGCCGGATTTTATATAAAGAGCTATGAACAGAATCTGAAAGCGAAGGCAGAGTATATGAAGATATCCGAAATAGCGGCAGCAGGCAGTGCATCAGAACCGGAGGCAGAGCAGGAAGATGGAACTGCCTCTGCCGCAAAAGAACAGAATAAATCAGCGGATAAGAAACAGAAGAACAGAGATAATGCAGATAAGATCAGGGAATCCTTCGGGATTTCCTGGGAAAATTTAAGAAAGATCAACTCCCGGGTGGTTGCCTGGATTACCATTCCGGGGGCTGATATTTCTTATCCTGTGGCACAGGGAAATGATGATGAGTATTATCTGACACATAATTTCAGAAGAGAAGAGGACCTGTTTGGCTGTATTTTTCTGGAACATGATAATAAAAAAGATTTTACGGATTCACACAATATTATCTACGGACACAATATGGAAGGAAATATGATGTTTGCCAATCTGAATCATTATGAACGGCCGGAATTTCTGGAACAGTGTCCGGAAATAGAAATTATAACACCGGAAAGGCGGTTCCTGTACAGGATCTTTTCTGTAGAGCAGGCTTCGCCGGAGAGCGAGGCATTCCGATATGGATACAGGCTTTTAAGTCGTGCATACAAGCAGCAGTTGTCTGTTCTGAAAAGCAATTCCATGTATGAGACGGGAACGGAACCGGATGCAGCAGCACCGATGGTGACACTGATCACCTGTAATTCACGGTTGGATAAAGAAATACGTATGGCTGTACATGGAATATGTTATGAAATTGAGGAAGCATGTTATTGAGTGCGGAGTAACTGTTCGGTGCAGAGCTGCGTAGTGAAGAGGATGCTTTTATCTGCGTGAAATATATTGCTGACGGAGACTGCTGCGATGATTAGAAATGAGAAGGAACTGAATGTCTGCAAAAAAAGTGATGAAAAACGCTTTGATATTTTGTATAATTTGTGCATAAAAAACAACTTGTTCATATGTGCATACAAGTTGTATCCTGAAAACAGGAGGGAAGAAGACATGACAGATAATGGAAAGCCTAAATACTTCTCGCTGATGGAACAGCTCAGAAATGATATTGTATCGGGAGCTATCCGGCCGGGAGAGAAGCTTCCTTCGGAAAATGAACTTTCACAGAAATATTCTCTGAGCAGACATACAGTCCGCAAGGCACTGGGGATTCTGGAGCAGGATGGATATGTGGAGGCATTTCACGGAAAAGGTACATATTGTTCGGAAAATATGCGCCATATCAAGAAATCAAAGAATATCGCTGTTGTTACCACCTATATATCCGATTATATTTTTCCGAGACTGATACAGGGAATGGACAATGTCCTTTCTGAAAGAGGTTACAGCATCATCCTGAAAAATACGGCAAACAGCAGACAAAAAGAAGCCAGATGTCTGGAAGAGCTTCTGAAAAAAGATATTGACGGACTGATTATTGAACCAAGTAAAAGTGAAATGGTCTGCAAACATCGGAATCTCTATGAAAATCTGGAGAAGTTTGAGATACCTTATGTGTTCATTCAGGGTATTTATTCAGAAATGAGTGATAAGCCGCATATTCTCATGGATGATACACAGGGAGGATATCTGGTAACCAGATATCTGCTGGAACTGGGACACAGGAAAATCAAGGGATTTTTTAAAGCAGATGATATGCAGGGATTAAAGCGCCACAAGGGTTACGTTCAGGCATTGCAGGAAGCGGGGATTTCCTATGATCCGGATGATGTGATCTGGTTTCATACAGAGGACAGGAAAGTAAAGCCCGGTCTGATGGTAAAGGAAATCGTGCAGAGCGGACAGCTTCCTGATGGGATTGTCTGTTACAATGACCAGATTGCTGTTCAGATCATGGACGAGCTGGAAAAGTTGGGAATCAGGATCCCGGAAGATGTTTCTGTTACCGGTTATGATAATTCGCTGTATGCACAGCGGGGAAATGGAATCACAACGATCGCGCACCCGCAGGAAAAGCTGGGAGAAATGGCGGCAGAACTGATTCTGGAGAAGATTAACGGAATCTCGGAAGAAGAGAGTAAAGTGGAGCGGCTGATTCATCCGGAACTGATTATCCGGGGATCTTGCAGAAAAAAATAAAATATATAAAATCCAGGAGGAAATTTTATCATGAAAACAGGAAGAAACTACAAATTCTGGTTTTGCACAGGTTCACAGGATCTTTATGGAGATGAGTGCTTAAGAAAAGTTGCAGAGCATTCCAGGATTATTGTTGAAGAATTAAACAAGAGCGGAGTCCTTCCGTTTGAATTGGTATGGAAACCGACACTGATCACAAATGAACTGATCCGTAAAACATTTAATGAGGCAAATGCAGATGAGGACTGCGCAGGTGTTATTACATGGATGCATACTTTTTCGCCGGCGAAGTCCTGGATTCTGGGTCTGAAAGAATACAGAAAACCACTTTGTCATCTGCATACACAGTTTAACGAAGAAATTCCTTATGACAGCATTGATATGGATTTTATGAATGAGAATCAATCTGCACACGGTGGACGTGAGTATGGCCACATTGTTTCCAGAATGGGAATCGAGAGAAAAGTAATCGTTGGTCACTGGGCCGACAGAGAAGTTCAGGAAAGGCTGGCTTCCTGGATGTGTACTGCAATCGGTATCATGGAGAGCAGCCACATCCGTGTCTGCCGTGTGGCTGATAACATGAGAAACGTAGCCGTTACAGAGGGCGATAAAGTAGAAGCGCAGATCAAATTCGGATGGGAAGTGGATGCTTATCCGGTAAACGAGATCGCTGACTATGTAAAAGATGTAGAGAAGGGTGATGTTGATGCACTGGTAGATGAATACTACAGCAAATATGATATCCTTCTTGAAGGAAGAGATCCGGAAGAATTTAAACGCCACGTAGCAGTTCAGGCTCAGATTGAAATCGGATTTGAGAAATTCCTGGAAGAGAAAAATTATCAGGCAATCGTTACACATTTCGGTGATCTGGGTGCCCTGCAGCAGCTTCCGGGACTTGCCATCCAGAGACTTATGGAAAAAGGCTATGGATTCGGTGCAGAAGGTGACTGGAAGACTGCGGCAATGGTCCGACTGATGAAAGTTATGACAGCAGGAATGAAAGATGCAAAAGGAACTTCCATGATGGAAGACTATACATACAACCTGGTACCTGGAAAAGAAGGAATCCTTCAGTCTCATATGCTTGAGGTTTGCCCGTCTGTTGCAGATGGCAGGATCGGAATCAAAGTCTGCCCGCTTTCCATGGGTGACAGAGAAGATCCTGCAAGACTTGTATTCACAAGCAAGACAGGTCCGGCTATCGCAACATCCCTGATCGACCTTGGAGATCGTTTCCGCCTGATCATCAATGATGTAGACTGCAAAAAAGTTGAGAAACCTATGCCGAAGCTTCCTGTAGGAAGTGCATTCTGGACACCACAGCCAGATCTTAAGACAGGTGCAGAAGCATGGATCCTTGCAGGTGGTGCTCATCATACAGCATTCTCCTATGATCTGACAGCAGAGCAGATGGGAGACTGGGCAGCAGCAATGGGTATCGAAGCGGTCTATATTGACAAAGATACAACCATCCGCAGTTTTAAGAATGAACTCAGATGGAATGAACTTGCCTTCAGAAAATAAAAAATATAGGCAAGTAAAGAAAAATGTGGTAATTATTCAGCAGTCTACTATTCCGCGAGGTGTTTTGGCATGAAAATGCCAAAATCCCGAGACATACAAGTCAAAATCCCATCGCCGCAGGCGATTTTCAATGGATTTTGACTCGTAACTGTGAAGGTACTGAACAGTTACAAAATGTGAGATAATAGAGAAACAGGAAGGCTACTGACGGGCAACATACCGGCAGTAGCCTCAAATAAGATTATGGGAGGCTACATAAAATGGGAGCAGCAGAAGCAAAAGCAGCAATTCTTGCGAACAAAACAGCACTGGGTATTGAGTTTGGTTCTACCAGGATCAAAGCAGTACTTGTAGATGACAAAAACCAGCCGATCGCTTCCGGTGCACATGAGTGGGAGAACCGCTATGAGAACGGTGTCTGGACATACGGCCTGGAGGATATCTGGACCGGTATCCAGGACTGTTATCAAGACATGGCAAAGGATGTAAAGGCAAAATATGATGTAGAACTGGAATCCGTAGGTGCCTTCGGAGTCAGTGCCATGATGCATGGTTATATGCCATTCAACAAAGATGGCGAGCTTCTTGTACCATTCCGTACATGGAGAAACAACATCACAGGTGAAGCAAGTGAGAAACTGATGGAACTGTTTAACTACAATATCCCACAGAGATGGAGTATTGCTCATCTGTATCAGGCAATCCTTAACGGAGAAGGACATGTAAAAGACATCGACTATATTACAACGCTGGAAGCATATGTTCACTGGAAACTGACGGGCAGGAGAGTTCTGGGAATCGGTGATGCAGCAGGTATGTTCCCGATTGATACGGCTAAGGCTGATTACAACCAGGAAATGGTTGATAAATTTGATGAACTGGTAGCCCCTTATGGATTCGCATGGAAACTCCGGGATATTATGCCGAAAGCACTTGTTGCAGGTGAAGACGCAGGTGTTCTTACAGAAGAAGGTGCGAAGCTTCTTGACGTAACAGGCAAACTGAAAGCCGGAATTCCGATGTGTCCGCCGGAAGGTGATGCCGGAACAGGTATGGTTGCCACAAATAGTGTTGCAGTCCGTACAGGTAACGTTTCTGCAGGTACATCCGTATTCGCAATGATCGTTCTGGAGAAAGAACTTTCCAGACCATATAAAGAAATCGACATGGTTACTACTCCGTCCGGACATCTGGTAGCTATGGCTCATTCCAACAACTGTACTTCTGATCTGAATGCATGGGTAAATGTATTTAAGGAATTTGCAGAAGCTATGGGTATGGAAGTAGATCTGAATAAACTCTTCGAAACTCTTTATAATAAAGCTCTGGAAGGTGATCCGGACTGCGGTGGCCTTCTGTCTTACTGCTACTTCTCGGGTGAGCATATGACAGGATTCGAGGAAGGACGTCCGTTATTCGTCCGTTCCCCGGAGAGTAAATTCAATCTTGCAAACTTCATGAGAACTAATCTGTATACCTGCCTTGGTGCTATGAGAGTAGGGCTGAACCTTCTGTTTGAGAAAGAAGATGTAAAAGTAGACCGTCTCCTCGGCCACGGTGGATTATTCAAGACCAAAGGGGTCGGTCAGCAGATTCTTGCAGATGCGGTAAACGCACCGGTATCTGTAATGGCTACTGCAGGTGAAGGCGGAGCATGGGGAATCGCACTTCTTGCTTCTTATCTTATAAACAAAGAAGAAGGCGAAACTCTGGAAGCATTCCTTGACCATAAAGTATTTGCAGACCAGGAAAGCAGCACGCTGGATCCAAAACCGGAAGGTGTTGCAGGCTTCAATACATTTATGGACAGCTATATGAAGGGTCTTTCTATTGAAAAAGCAGCAGTAGAATCCAAAATCTGGTAAGAAAAATCTGGTAAGAAAATAAAGACAGCACCGCATTTTGTAAAATCTGCGGTGCTGTTTTGCGTTAACAACCTGCTGAAAAAGGAAAGCCCCGACAGGGGAGCTGCCGGGACTTTCGAGGGGAGTATAAATAATTAAATAAGGGGTTTATGTAAAAAAAATTTTTGAAGGGTAAATTCTTTTTACAGATATGATTATAATATAGCTTGGTAAAAAAAGCAACATATTTTGATGAATATTCCCTCTCGTTTTTGGAATAATAGTCAATGTGAAGCGCATTCGGCAGTGAAGCGCGGCACAAAACTGCCCGGAGGTATCTGGATACCACAGAGAGAAAAGGGTGAACAAAAGCAGCAGGAGGAATATAACAATGGCAAAAAACTATGAATATGAAAGCAGAGACAGCAGAAATTACAGTGAGACATCCGGTAAAAATACCTATGGAAATGAAATGGACTGCACAGATGATCTGAGAAGTAAAAAAGAGACTGACTGTAAAGACAGAGCAAGAGACAAAACGAAAAATAAAACTTCTCAATCTTATGCTTCAGAGGAAAACAGGTACTAAACCGGAAACCGGCAGAGAAATCTGCCGGTGTTTTTCTGTGATATATAAAGATATTTTGGACTTTTTTGCACAGGTTACATATGATATAACAAAAAGGAGTCTGCCATGTTTCCAGTGGAGACGATTTCTGCAAAAATGCTGGATTATTATGTGGACCGCAGGGACACATTGATCATAGATCTGCGTGAACGGGAAGCTTATATGTACAGTCATGTAAAAGGAGCGATAAATATGCCCTATGCCCGAAAGGAGGAACCTGTATCATTTCCTGCGGGGAAAATATTGGTGCTCTACTGCGACAGGGGCGGAGCAAGCCTGCGCCTGGCACGGCAGCTTGCAAAACTTGGATACTGTACCCGGTCTGTGATCGGCGGTTTTGAAGCATATCGGGGAAGAAATCTTGTAATTTCGTCGCAGGCATGATAAGGTGTATGGTATAAACAGCCGCAAGGCATTAAAAAAAGTTTATTGGTACCGAAATACAGATTATATAAAGAGGAGATACGAAAATCATGAAATATATGTTTGCTTCAGATGTGCATGGTTCTGCATACTACTGCAGAAAGATGCTGGGTGCTTATCGGGAAGAAAAAGCAGAACGCCTGGTACTGCTGGGCGATCTGCTTTATCATGGTCCGAGAAATGACCTGCCCAGAGAATATGCCCCAAAGGAAGTCATTGCCATGCTCAATGACATGAAAAAAGAAATTTATGCCGTACGCGGGAACTGTGAAGCAGAAGTGGATCAGATGGTACTTCAGTTTCCGGTAATGGCAGATTACTGTATTTTAAATCTGGATGGAAGAACCTTTTATGCCACACACGGGCATATTTATAATGAAACAAACCTTCCGCCAATCCAGGAAGGAGATATCCTGATCCACGGACATACGCATGTACTCAGGGCAGAGCAGAGAGAGGGATATGTGCTCCTGAATCCGGGCTCCGTATCTATTCCCAAAGAAGGTAATCCGCCTACATATGCTGTTTTTGAGGACGGCGGGTTTATGATCAAAGATTTTGAAGGTAATATTGTGAAGAGTATCAGTCTTTGACCAAAGCTGCGGGACAGTTATCAGTTATCCGGTTAAGGGCAGGTAAGGAAGCGGATGGTTTTATCCGCCTGATTATGTATGTACAGAAAGGATAAGAATGGAAAGATATGAACTGATTGCACCCTGTCATTTTGGCATGGAGGCAGTATTGAAACGGGAAATCACTGATCTTGGATATGAGATCGTTAAAGTAGAGGATGGTAAGGTTACTTTTGAGGCAGATGCACAGGGGATTGCAGATGCCAATGTATTTTTGCGCTCAACAGAGAGAATATTGCTGAAAGTAGCGGAAGTGAAGGCAGAAACCTTTGATGAACTTTTTGAAAAGACCAGAGCACTTCCATGGGAGAACTATATCCCGAAAGATGGTAAATTTTGGGTTGCCAAAGCGAATTCAGTGAAAAGCAGGCTGTTCAGCCCTTCAGATATCCAGTCCATCATGAAGAAAGCCATTGTAGAGCGTCTGAAGGGTGTGTATGGGGTATCCTGGTTTGAGGAAGACGGTGCAAGCTTTCCGATCAGAGTGGCATTTATGAAAGATGTGGCAACAATCGGTATTGATACCTCCGGTGTTTCCCTCCATAAGCGGGGTTACCGCAAGATGACTGTAAAAGCACCGATCACGGAGACTCTGGCTTCTGCACTGATCATGCTTACTCCGTGGAATAAAGACAGGATCCTGGTAGACCCGTTCTGCGGCAGCGGGACCTTTCCGATCGAAGCTGCCATGATAGCAGCAGATATGGCACCGGGCATGAACCGTTCCTTCCTTGCTGAGGAATGGAAACATCTGGTTCCGCGAAAATGCTGGTATGATTCCGCCGAAGAAGCGCAGGACAGAGTAAATCTTAATATTGATACGGACATTCAGGGATTTGACATTGATCCGGAAGCACTCAAAGCTGCCCGTGCCAATGCGAAAATGGCGGGAGTAGACAAACTGATCCATTTTCAGCAGCGCCCTGTAAAAGAACTGCGCCATCCGAAGCCATATGGTTTTATTATTACCAATCCGCCGTATGGTGAACGACTGGAAGAAAAAGAGAATCTGGCACAGCTTTACAGAGAGATCGGAGAGAGCTATGCGAGACTGGATAAATGGTCCATGTACCTGATCACATCCTATGAGAAGGCGGAGAATGATATTGGAAGAAAAGCAGATAAGAACCGTAAGATTTATAACGGAATGCTGAAAACCTATTATTATCAGTTCCTGGGACCGCGCCCGCCGAAGAAGAAAATATAAAAGGAGGATACGGAAGAATTATGAAAAAAATAATTTTTGCCACTGGAAATCAGGATAAAATGAGAGAAATCAGAGAAATTCTTTCGGATATGGATGTAGAGGTTGTTTCCATGAAGGAAGCAGGAATCCATGCAGATATCGTAGAGGATGGTTCTACATTTGAAGAAAACGCAGTGATCAAAGCGAAAACCATCTGTGAAATGACAGGTGAGATTACTCTGGCAGATGATTCCGGACTGGAAATTGACTATCTGAACAAAGAACCCGGAATTTATTCCGCACGCTATATGGGAGAAGACACCTCCTATAGGATCAAGAATGCAAATCTGATCGAACGTCTGGATGGTGTGCCGGATGAGAAGCGTACCGCAAGGTTTGTATGTGCCGTTGCGGCAGCTTTTCCTGATGGGAATGTGAAAACAGTACGTGGAACAATGGAGGGGCGTATTGGCTATGAGGAAAAAGGAGAGAATGGATTCGGTTATGACCCGATTTTCTGGCTGCCGGAATACGGATGCACATCTGCGGAGCTTTCCATGGAAGAGAAAAACAAGATCAGCCACAGAGGCAGGGCTTTGCGTGCGATAAAGGAAATTCTGGAATGAAGGTACTGATCGTCAGCGATACACATGGAATGGATGAGAATCTGGAGGAGACAGTGCTCAGGGAGGCTCCCTTTGATTATCTGATCCATTGCGGAGATGTAGAAGGCAGAGAAATTTTTATTGAAGCTCTGGCAGAATGCCCATGCACGATTGTCGCGGGAAACAATGATTTCTTCACAGATCTTCCTCATGAAGAAGAGATTATCCTGGAAGGGCATAAAATTCTGGTTACTCACGGACATTATTATTTTGTATCCAGAAATCATGATAAACTGATAAAAAAGGCACAGGAGAGCGGCTGCAGGATTGCACTGTATGGCCATACCCATGTTCCGGCTGTTGAAGAAGAGGATGGGATCCTGGCAGTGAATCCCGGAAGCCTTACCTATCCACGCCAGCGCGGACGCAGACCGAGTTATGCGGTCATGGATCTGGAGAAGGGAAAAACTCCGGAAATTGAGATCAGATATTTATGAAAAATACAGTGGTATTCTGAATTGTAGAAATAAAATATTTTTTTACAAAAACTTTCAAAAACGGCTTCAGAATATCACTTTTCATAAAGAAATGCCGATGTTTTCCGAAAAAAGAAAAACAGTGGGAAGCCTTGATTTTACTGGGCTTGTGGCACTTTTCTGATGAATATGGATCACGTTTTTAAAAAAAATCGAAAAAATATGAAAAAAAGTGTTGACATTTAGGACGGGTTGCCATATAATATGTCTTGCGTCGGACAACGAAGCATAAATAAATAAAGAGAAACAGCGGGGTGTGGCTCAGCTTGGCTAGAGCGCCTGGTTTGGGACCAGGAGGCCGCAGGTTCGAATCCTGTCACCCCGACTGCTGTAAAC
>CAVCYJ010000035.1:0-12246 GCA_963605995.1 Holdemanella biformis
CTGTTACCTTGCTGATGTACGGTACAGTACGGCTGGAACGCGGGTTAACCTCGATTACATATACATCGTCTCCAAGAACGATAAACTGAATATTGATCATGCCGACTACATGAAGAGCTCTTGCAAGGCGTCTTGTGTATTCTGCGATTGTTTCTTTTGCCTTTGCACTGATCGTCTTTGCCGGGTATACGGAGATACTGTCACCGGAATGGATTCCGGCACGTTCGATATGCTCCATGATACCAGGGATCAGGATATCTTCGCCATCGCATACTGCATCGACTTCGATTTCCTTACCCATCAGGTATTTATCTACAAGGATCGGGTGCTCCTGTGCGATCTGGTTGATCACTCCGATGTACTCTTCCACATCCTCATCACTTACAGCGATTCTCATACCCTGACCGCCAAGTACATAGGATGGGCGGACCAGAACCGGATATCCAAGTTCATTAGCTGCTCTCTTCGCTTCCTCTGCGGTAAATACTGTCTGTCCCTTCGGTCTCGGGATCTCACATTTCTCAAGGATTTCGTCAAAGAGCTCACGGTCTTCGGCTGCATCTACGTCCTCGGCAGATGTTCCAAGGATTTTGACTCCCATCTTTGTAAGTGCTTCTGTCAGCTTGATCGCTGTCTGACCGCCGAACTGTACAACTGCTCCGTCCGGTTTCTCGATATTTACTACATTCTCAACATCTTCCGGTGTCAGAGGCTCGAAATACAGTTTGTCTGCGATATCGAAGTCTGTACTTACTGTTTCCGGGTTGTTGTTGATGATAATCGTCTCATAGCCTTCTTTTGCGAATGCCCATGTACAGTGTACGGAACAGAAGTCGAACTCGATACCCTGACCGATACGGATCGGACCGGAACCAAGTACCAGGATCTTCTTTTTGTCCGGTGTTGCTACTGCTTCGTTTTCTGTGCCTTCATCGCCATATACAGAATAGTAATATGGTGTTGCTGCCGCAAACTCTGCCGCGCAGGTATCAACCATCTTATATGCCGCTTTGATCTGATATTCTTCACGGAGCGCTTTGATTTCTTCTTCTGTCTTGCCTGCCAGACGTGCAACGATGTAGTCCGGGAATTCCATGCGTTTTGCTTCAAGGAGAAGTTCTTTTGTGAGCTTTCTGGTCCTGAGGGCATTTTCCATTCCTACAAGGATCGCAATCTTGTCAATGAACCAGATGTCGATCTGTGTAATGTCGTGAAGCATGGACTGCGGCATGCCACGGCGGATTGCTTCTGCGATCTTCCAGATCCTGCGGTCATCTACGATCTTCAGATCTGCAATGAGTTCCTCGTCAGTAAGCTGTGTGAAGTCGTAGGACATCAGACTGTCTACGTGCTGCTCCAGAGAACGGATAGCTTTCATCAGCGCTCCCTCAAAGTTATGGCAGATACTCATAACCTCACCGGTAGCTTTCATCTGAGTGGTAAGGGTTCTCTTTGCTGTGATAAATTTATCGAATGGAAGTCTCGGGATCTTAACTACGCAGTAGTCAAGCATTGGCTCGAAACTTGCATATGTTTTTCCTGTAATTGCATTCGGGATCTCATCCAGTGTATAACCCAGGGCGATCTTCGCTGCAACCTTTGCGATCGGATAACCTGTAGCCTTACTTGCAAGTGCAGAAGAACGGCTTACACGCGGGTTAACCTCGATTACGCAATATTCAAAGCTGTCCGGCTTCAGGGCATACTGAACGTTACATCCACCTGTGATTCCAAGCTCTGTGATAATGTTCAGGGCTGATGTACGAAGCATCTGGTATTCTTTGTCTCCAAGTGTCTGGGACGGAGCAACTACGATGGAGTCACCTGTGTGGACGCCAACCGGGTCGATATTCTCCATGTTGCAGACTGTGATACAGTTTCCTGCACTGTCACGCATTACTTCGTATTCGATTTCTTTCCATCCTGCGATACAACGCTCTACCAGTACTTCACCAACACGGGAAAGACGAAGACCATTCTCCAGGATCTCACGGAGTTCGTATTCATTATGTGCGATACCGCCGCCGCTTCCGCCGAGTGTGTAAGCAGGACGGAGAACTACCGGATAACCGATGGTATTTGTAAATGCAAGACCATCCTCTACAGTTGTAACGACTTTGGATGCTGCAACCGGCTCACCGATCTTCTCCATGGTATCTTTGAATTCCTGACGGTCCTCAGCTTTCTTGATGGTCAGGGCTGTGGTACCGATCAGTCGTACGTTATGCTCTTTGAGGAAGCCTTTTTCATCCAGCTCCATGGCAAGGTTCAGACCTGCCTGGCCGCCCAGTGTAGGGAGAACGCTGTCCGGTTTCTCTTTGAGGATCAGCTGTTCTACTACTTCTACTGTCAGAGGCTCGATATAAACTCTGTCAGCAATATCTTTGTCTGTCATGATGGTTGCAGGGTTGGAGTTAAGAAGGACAACTTCGATGCCTTCTTCCTTCAGGGAACGGCATGCCTGTGTTCCTGCATAGTCGAACTCTGCTGCCTGGCCGATGATAATCGGGCCGGAACCAATTACAAGTACTTTTTTAATGTCTTTATTTCTTGGCATTATTTATTTCCTCCCATCATATCCATAAATCTGTCAAACAGGTAGCTGGAATCCTGCGGTCCCGGGCAGGCTTCCGGATGGAACTGAACAGTAAAAATATTCTTTCCTTCGTATGCCATACCTTCGTTTGTTCCATCGTTGACATTGATGAATGCAGGTTTCGCAATGTTCTTTGCCTCAAGTCCCTCAGCATCTACTACGTAGCCATGGTTCTGTGAGGAAATATATACACGGCCTGTTGCAAGGTCTTTGACCGGATGGTTTCCGCCTCTGTGTCCGTATTTCATCTTGTGAGTGTCACCGCCTGTTGCAAGCGCCATAAGCTGATGTCCAAGACAGATCGCGAAGATCGGAACTTCGGAATCATATAATTTTTTGATTTCCTTTATAATAGAAGTACATTCCTTCGGATCTCCAGGGCCATTGCTTAACATGATACCGTCCGGATTTGCTTCCAGGATCTCTTCTGCCGGTGTCAGTGCCGGATAGATCGTAACTTCACATCCTCTTTCATTCAGGGAACGCGCGATATTTCTCTTTGCACCAAGATCAAGAAGTGCTACCTTCGGACCATCGCCCGGAAGAATTTCTTTCTCACGGCAGGTTACTTTCTCTACTACCTTACCTGTTGTATATGCTTTTAACTGGGGGATAATTGTATCTAAGTCGTAATTCTCATTGACGGTGATCATACCGTTCATGGTACCTTTCTCGCGAAGGATCTTCGTTAATGCTCTGGTATCAATTCCGGCAATACCTGGAATATCATGCTTTGTTAAGAAATGCTGAATCGTGTCCACGCTTCTGAAATTACTTGGGACACGGGATAATTCACGGACAATAAAACCATCTACCCATGGTTTGGATGACTCCTGATCGTCATAACAGATTCCGTAGTTCCCAATGAGGGGATAGGTCATACATACTGCCTGTCCTGCATAGGAAGGGTCGGTCATTACCTCCAGATAACCTGTCATGGAAGTATTAAAGACGATTTCACTGATAACGTCTCTTGTCGAACCAATGCTTGTACCTTTGAAGACATGGCCATCTTCTAATATCAGAAATGCTTTCATACAATCTCCCTTTCTTATCTTTATTGTGTCTGGCACTTATTTTTTCCTAAATCTTCAAGATTGTATCACAGTAAAGTGCTTTTTTCAACCTTATGGGATACTAAAAATAATTAAGTTGATATAAAAAACTTTTTTGGTCAGGCAGATAAAATCATCCGCTTCGATACTTGCTCATAATCCAGATAACAAATTGTGGGTTTTGGGGATATTATAAAAAAAATAAAAAAAATTTCAAAAAAGCTATTGACTTTTATCTATGTATCGGTTATTATAAATGAGCAGTCGCGAGAGAGCGATTGATAAATAAGAAATGCAGAAGTGGCGGAATTGGCAGACGCGCAGGCTTCAGGTGCCTGTGGTAGCAATATCGTGTGGGTTCAAGTCCCATCTTCTGCATTATTTTTTTGTCTCTGAAGATGTCAAAGCTGACAACTCTTCAGCCAGATCAGGTAAATCCTGTTTCAATTGCGGATATCCGCCTGGATCAAGTGCCATGCTCCGGTACGCGATCAGTGCGCAGCACGAATTTTGTTATGTAACTTACGGGAAACTTTTCATAGAAAGTTTCCCGTTTTTGTTACCGTAAAAAAAACATCGTCAGGAAATGGCAGACATCAGATATCTATATATCTTCCAGGTTGTTTCATTATCATAGTGCGTGCCATCTGTTGTCTTATATCCCTGTTTTTTCAGGTAAGAATACAGATCCAGATACTTCGCACCCGCAATTTCCTTCTTCATCCTTGAATTAAACTCTGTAATTTCCCTGTTAGTTACATACGGATCATTTTCCACCTGTCCTACCGCCACGACATAAACATCAGCTCCCTGTGCTTTCCATTTCGGGATTTCTTTATTTAACAGACTGATATAATTTGAAATATTATCAATATCATTCACACCCAGCCAGATAAAAATATCCTCATTTCCCTTCAGTTTTTTCTGCAATGTTTCCAGAGCAGTGTCTCTGAGCCACAGATAACCAGCACCTACCTTACAGATCCACGTAATTTTATCATTTTCAACAACATCCTTCATCATATCTGTTCTGGAGTCTCCTACCATAACTGTTGTCCGCCAGGATGTCTCTACAGGATCACTTAATTCCGAATATACAACATTTCCCTGATTTCTCAGATATGCGCGGATTCTGTAATAACAGGTCTTTCCTGAAGTGATTCCCGTATCACTGTAGCTGCATGTGTTATTACCGGTAATAACAGCAATCCTCTGATAGCCCTCCCTGCTCTTCTCAGACCTGAATATCTGATAGCCCTGTGCCGAACTTATCTTTTTCCACTGAATCAGCGCACTGGTTTCCCCCTTCATTTTTGCCTGGGAAATAACCGGCTTCCCCGGAGCTGTTTTTATCTCAAATGCCTTTGAAGATGGACTGCAGACAGTCTTCGTCCCCTGTTTCGTATATGAACGTATCTTATAGATATAAGTCTTGTCCGTAGAACCTGTCAATATGAAGCTGGTAGTACTGTTATTTCTGATTTTGCCAACACATCTGTATTTTCCATCTGCTTTATAATATAAAAAAATATGATACCCCGAAGCCTTCTTTATTTTATTCCAGGTAAGAGTTACCCTGTTTCCTGATGCGGTTCCGGATAATACCGGTGTCTGCGGTTTCGCAACTGCACCCGCTACTGTTATGGCATTTATTTGAAAAATACACATGATAAAAAACAGCAGAAATATTTTTTTTCCATATTTAAATACAGGTTTCATATCTTCTCCTCTCTTCTATACAAAAAGCCGGCTCTGTAAAAGAAAATCTGCTTTCACATATGCCGGCTCTGTGCTGTCTTTGTCAAACAGTAATTGTTCGGTATTTTCACAGCCCTGAATCAGAATCCATCTGCTGCTTATTTCACTTTTATACTTTTAACTGTGCTGTATCCCGTGTATACTTTTTTGGTTCCCACCATTTTGTATGCACACGCTCTGAAGTAATATGTTTTTCCGCTCTTTAAACCTGTTTTATTTGCGGTCAGTGCTGTGGTTCCCTTTACAACAGTTCCTTTCTGGGATGTCTTCGATGATCCGCAGTAAACATCATATCCATCCGCACCGGCAACTGCTTTCCAGCTCACTGTTGCAACTCCCTTCTTGGAAGATTTCAGAGTAAGCACCGGTTTTGTGCCGGTTGCTTTCGCCTGCACTGTTGCAGAAGCAGA
The DNA here is from genome assembly GCA_963605995.1 of Holdemanella biformis. GTDB lineage: Bacteria > Bacillota > Clostridia > Lachnospirales > Lachnospiraceae > Blautia_A. The sequence continues at coordinate 5,820 of CAVCYJ010000035.1, forward strand.
CCAGGATCTGAGATTCTTATTGGCATCCTTGACCTGTACAGTTGCTGTAATTCTGTAGGTATAGGTCTGACCTGTGGAAATTACGTTGTCTGTATAATCTTCGCCAAACTCTGCATCAGACAGTTCACCATTCTCCCAGGTCTTAACAGTCTCATATGCACCGCTTCCTGTCTTTTTTTCGAGCTTATAGGATGCCTCATCTGAACTGGAACCTACATTTACCGCAATCTGATCCCACGATGCAGATGTAACGGACACATTTGCTTTAAGCATCTTTACTTTGGAAGCAACATTTGCATCACAGCTGAACTGCTGTGGTGTGGTGATCCACTCCGGTGTAAAATCAATGGTCGAGGTCTTGCTCAGTGTATTTCCATCAAGATACAGAGACACCACATGAGAGCCTTCTGCACTGTTGCTGAGCTTCAATGTTGTAATCTTATTATTTCTCAGATCAAGAATCCCCTGGAATCCTGAACAGTCAAAAGAGGTAATCGCATTGTTGGATGCATTGACCTCTGAAAGATTCTTAAAATAATCGCTGTCTCCCAGACTCAGTCCTGCATTTGCCTGTGTGGTAAATTTATTGCCGCTTGCATCCACATAATCCAGATTCTTGAGATATTTCTTTGCCGGCATTGTAACCTTTGTCAGCTTATTATCTGAATATTTGACAATACGAAGTTTCGTACACTTACTGAGATTCAGGGTTCCTGTCAGGCTGTTATTACTCAGATTCAGATATGCGATCTTTGTATTCTTTGTAAGATCAACTGTTTTCAGTTTATTATTTGCCACAAACAACTCTGTCACAGCTGTAAAACGTTCAATACCTTTCAGATTGGCGATTCCAAGCCCGGAAGCATCTATCGTCTTAACAGCACTGATTTCTGCTGCCGTAAGCTTCTCATCCTTGTCTGTGTCAATATTATCAAGAATATACTGGCGAAATTTTGCATCCGGAAAATTCGCAGCACTGACTGCAACAGCTGAGGATGCTTCTGCAGCCCCAGTCTCAAATTCAGGCGCATCTTCAAACTCTGAAGTTTCCTCTGCTGCTGATTCCTCCACAGACTGCTCTGCCACCGATGTATCGTCACTAAACTCAGCCGCACTTACACCGATACCGGAAGTCATCAGAGATGCACTGATCATACCCGCGATCAGTAACTGATTCAATTTTCTGTTTTTCATCTTAATACTCTCCTGTTTCTATAACAATTTCGGAAAATAGGGAAATTGCTGTGAATTACTGTACATATATTTTCTGATACGATATAAATTTATCATATTTTTTTATTCTTTGCAATATATTTATTCTTCTTCCACTGCTTCTTCTTCCACCGACTGTTCTTCCAACTGCTGTTCCGGCATCGCTCCTGCTGCGCAATCTGCCCCGGATTCTTCGGATTGTACATTCTCTGTCTGCGTTTCCTCAGTGCCGCTACTCCCATCGGCAGCATCCTCGTCCCGGACACACTCTTCCTCTACGTCCTTTGCCGGTTCCGGACTCGGACATGGTGTTCCGCAATAAGGACAAAAGCTCACTGTAATATCTACCTGTCTCTCGCAGGATGGACAAAGCTTCTGACCCTTTAAATTAGCAGCACTGTCTCTGAGTTCTCTGATCCTCAGGTAATGCTGATCAATCTCCTGACATAAGGAGCTTAATTCACCGTCAATCCCATCACCCGCAGAATGTCTTCTGTAGATTACATCTCCGATATCCTCTTTAATCCTTGTGATAATCCTCTCTTCTCCCGCAATCCTGCTGCGTAACTTCTGCACCTCAATCGTCTGCTCAGCACGTGTGCCAATCTCCCTGGTAGTTTTTCCAAGTTCTTTTGTTGTTTTTGAAATTGTCTTAACTAATCCGTCAAAAAATTCTGCTGCCATAATCGTTTACCCCTTTCCGTTTCTTTAATGTTCTCTTTTGTCAAAACGGATAAAATCATCCGCTTCGCTGCCTGTTCATAACCGGACTTCGAAAAATCAGCCTGTCAGGCCTGCCCGCGCATTAAAATTCTCGGTCCGCCATTTCCCTCAATGTACTCCCTGGTGATCACTACCTCTCCAATACTGTCATCCTTCGGAATCTCATACATGATGTCCAGCATGTATTCTTCCAGAATTGCACGCAACGCTCTGGCACCGGTGTCCTTCTCCAGTGCTTTTGCTGCAATGGCATGAAGTGCCCCATTCTCAAATTCAAGCTTCACTTCATCCAGAGCAAGAAGCTTCTGATACTGTTTAAGGATTGCATTCTTAGGTTCCTGCAGGATTTTTACAAGCATATCCTCAGTCAGTCCATCCAGAGTGAAGATAATCGGCAGTCTTCCGATAAACTCCGGGATCATGCCAAAATTCCGGATATCCTCCACTGTCACCTTCTGAAGAATGTGCGGATCATTGTCATATTTATCCTTAAGATCCGCATAGAATCCGATAGATGCCTGCTTATTCAGTCTTTCCTTGATGATATTTTCCAGATCCGGGAAAGCACCTCCACAGATAAAAAGGATGTTACGTGTATTCACTGTCACAAGCGGCACCATTGCATTTTTGCTGTTGGCACCTACCGGAACCTCTACTTCACTGCCCTCAAGCAGCTTCAGCATTCCCTGCTGTACTGCTTCCCCGCTGACATCTCTCTGGTTGGTATTTTTCTTTTTTGCGATCTTATCAATCTCATCAATAAAAATAATGCCATGCTCTGCGCGTTCCACATCATTGTCTGCCGCTGCCAGAAGCTTGGATACCACACTCTCAATATCATCACCGATATATCCCGCTTCTGTCAGAGATGTAGCATCTGCAATGGCAAGCGGGACATCCAGAAGTCTGGCAAGCGTCTTTACCAGATATGTCTTGCCGCAGCCGGTCGGACCGATCATCAGCATATTGGATTTCTCAATCTCAATTTCATCCATGGTATCTGTTGCCACGCGCTTGTAATGATTATAAACCGCTACAGACATTACTTTTTTTGCTTTCTCCTGGCCGATCACATACTGATCGAGAATTTCCTTGATCTTATGTGGTGCCGGAATATTCTTCAGATCCAGAGCCGGTTTCGTTTCTTTCTTTTTCTTTTTGACTTTCTCAGGCTGCTGTACCGGATTCTGAAAACTGCTCAGATCGATCATACTCACATTCGGCATATTCAGAAGATCCGAATAATTAAATTTTCCGTCATTGAACTGTCGGTTCATAGAATTAAAACTTTTCTGCATACAATCCGTACAGACATGAATATTATTCGGCAGTTCGATCATCGGTCCCGCCTTGCTTTCCGGTCTCCGGCAGAGAAAACAGAATTTCTCTGCCCTGTTCTCTTTCTCCTCTGTATCTGCAGGATTATCTATGATTTCATCGTCATCATCATTATAAATCTCGCCCATAATGACTCCTTTCTGTGTCAGTTATTTTCGGCAGCTACACTGTGATCTGCTTACTTAAGATGAATTATATCATATTCTGTCCCTATCACAAAATGAAAGTTTTATAAATTATAAAAGACACCGTCTGTCTGACAGTGCCTTCTGTATATTTCTGTATATTTCTGTATATTTCTGTATATTTCCATTATTCATTATCCGGTCTGGTTCCGAGAGTCAGCTCTACGGTGCTTTCTTTATATTCTCCATTATCCGACCTCGCCACAACCGCTTCTATTTTCTCTCCGGCTTTATAATATTGAAGCTTATCCAGAAGGTCATCACCGTCACTGATCTTCTGTCCGTCGAATTTCACGATGATATCACCCTTGCAGATACCGCCCTCCTCTGCCGGTGAATTCTGCTCCACACCTCTTACAAAGGCACCTGCCGGCATATTATACATCTGGATAGCCTCTGTTGTAAGATTGGAAAGTACTACGCCAAGATAGCCTTTTTCGCTGGAATCTACCTTTTCTCTGGTTTCACGGTTCATCAATTCCTCCAGGATCGGTTTCGCCTTGGAGATTGGTATGGCATATCCCATCCCCTCGACAGAACTGTCTGCATATTTCGCAGAATTAATACCTATCAGTTCACCCTTCATATCCAGGAGCGCACCGCCGCTGTTTCCGGGATTGATTGCAGCATCTGTCTGGATAAGGCCTGTACACTCCGTGCCATCATCTGTAGAGATAGTCCTGTTCAGGGCACTGACCCATCCGGATGTTACCGACTGTCCGTATCCCAGTGCGTTACCGATAGCAACTACCTGCTGTCCTACGACCAGATCATCGGAACTTCCAATCTGCGCGATCTTAATCTGATTTAAAGTGTCTTCCGGAATATCCGATTTCTGTACTGCGATCACCGCCAGATCATTATCGGCATCTGTTCCTTTGATCTTCGCACTGACTGCATCCTCCACATTCAGATCTGAACTTTCACCGGCACTGACTGTTTCTGTTTCTGCGCTGGTCACATCATTTCCAATAAAGCAGACGCTAAGCGTTGTAGCTCCCTCAACCACATGATTGTTGGTAGCGATCAGAAGCTCATCATCATTATCGCCCACAATAATTCCCGAACCGCTTGACGCGCTCTTATACTGGCGTGAGCCATAACCAAAAAAACTCGGGATTTCCTGAACACTCACAGTAGTAATCGCAACTACCGATGGCATGGCAGCCTGTGCTACCGCTGCTACTGTACCATTTTCGGATGCAGTATCCGAGATTGTCTGAACATCAGATTCATCTGATGATGTCTTCTGCTGTTCCACGCTTGCTGTTGTTCCGATCTGTGTGGATGTCTTCCCTGTATTTAAATATCTGTCAGCCGCAAAATTCACTGCCTGAAACACAATTGCTGCTATAAGTCCGAAAATCACCGCCAGGGCAATCGTTGCCTCCGCTTTCTTCTGAAAAGAATCCCGTTTCTTTTTATGGGCGGAGGAGACAGATGTATTTAAAGCTGTGCCGGATTCTTCATGGAATTTATAATGTTCATATCTGAGCGGCTGCTGTCCGAAATCATCCGGATTCCCGCCCCGGTCTCTCTCATCATTCATGTGATCTGCTCCCTTCTGTATCTGGCAGACATTCCTGATCCGCCTCACTGTTGAGCACAGTATAGCAATTAATTGTGTTCAAAATGTGACAATTATCGTAAATCGTCGTGTTCTCCCAGTTCGCTTTTTTCGTATTCAGGGAATCATTTTTACACACTTTTTCTGCTCCAGTAATACGGACTCATGCTACATGCAAGCACCACCTTCTGCGGAAGCTTTCTGTACCTTTTTCCCAGAAAATATCCGGCATATTTCATAGTGCTTTGCCAGATCAGCTGTGGTATCAGCCAGATATGTCCTGTCTTTATCAGATAAATCAGGCTTTTTTTTACCAGACGGATCCCCTCACCTTCTGAATGGATTCCTTCAAAAATCTCCGGATGCTCTGCCTGCGACACACCCAGGTCAAAATTCCGGTGGAACTGCTGCCTGCCGGAATAGTTGTGAGAATGGTAGACTCTGGCATCAGCCGCATAAATAACCGAACAGCCATTCTGAATCACTTTCCCGGCATAGATCATATCCTCGTTAAAAATAGCTCTGTCTGCAAAGCCGCCCAGTTCCTCATAGATTTTTCTGTCATAGGCAGCACATACGTTCGAACAGAAATATGTTTTGATTCCATACTTTTCTACATCATCCAATGTTTTCACACAGGACTGAGCCGGATAATTAAACGAACGGGTATACCGCTCCAGAAATCTGCAATCTGCCTTCGGCAGCTGTCTTGCATAGGCTGCCCCTGCGTGTCTGTTTTCTGTAATTGCACGCACCAGATTACCGATTAATTTCCTGTCGGCAGGAACAGCATCCTGTGTCATAAAAATCATAATATCCGCATCTGACAGCGCAGCCGCCTTCTTCCTGGTTCCACCATGGTCAAAATCCTTCTGTTCAAGATGATAAACCTCCAGAAGCGGTAACTTCTCCCATTCACAGTTCCAGTATTGTTTTCCCGTGTTCATTACCATGATTCTGTCAGGACGATATTCCTGTTCCTCAAGCCTGTGAATGAGTTCTTCAAACCCCTGATCCGGGCGGTAAGCGGGAATGATCACATCAACTGTCTTTCTGTCTCCTGTATTATTTTTCATCGTATTCTTCATTTAGAAACTCTCCTTATCTGAAAAGGACCATCCTTTTGATGGATGGTCCCCCGGGTAAATATCTGTGCAATTATCCACAGTCTTATTATCATCGGACTGCATATCTATTATTCTTCTGAAACAGTACCTGAATCTCCTCCGTCTTCAAATCCCAGGTCGCCGCCGGTATCATCGCCACCATCACCGGAATAGTCATTGTTATCGCTGTTATCCTCTCCGCCGCCGGTATTGTCATAATCACTGCTGTTATCATAATCATTACTGTTGTCGTAATCACCGCCGCTGTCGTTACCACTGTTGTCATAACCACTGTT
>CAVCYJ010000035.1:12252-18060 GCA_963605995.1 Holdemanella biformis
ACCACTGTTGTCATAACCACTGTTGTCGTAATCACTGCTGTTATCATAACTGTAATCTGTACTGCTTCCGGAACTGCTGCTCTCCGACCATACAAATGTATTCGTGTTATCTGTTGTCGTTGTAGTATCCGTAGTCGTGGTCTTTGACGCATCATCCAGCTGGCTCTCACCACCTACGATTTCCAGAATCTTATTGCTGCGGGCTATTACTTCCGAAGACGGGGTATAATCCTGATCATCATACAGGAATTTATGAAGCTCAACTACATTATTCTGTAGATCAGTAGGAACAATGATACTTCCCTTGATATTGGAAAATTTATACTTCTGCGGGAATCCTGTACTGTCAGTAAACTTATATCCGACCAGAGTAGGGATCAATCCCAGAATATCCTGTTTGGAAAGAGAAGTAGTCACCATCGGGAACACATCATCCATGATCTTAAAGATAGAAGAAAGACCTGCGATTTTTGCTTTATCAAAAAGCATTCCAAGTACTCGTCTCTGACGTTCCGTACGTCCCATATCCAGACTTGCTGTATATCGGATACGGCAGTAAGAGGTTACCTGCACACCATTCAGATGATAGGTTCCCACTGTCGCTTCCTGATCCTCCGGCTGTGTTGCCGGCTTCTCTACCGGTGTGTAGTCCTTGCCTGTCAGCTTGGATGTTTCAACACAATAGTTATTCATATGCTCGATCTCAGCATAGGAAAGTGGGATGTCCAGTCCTCCAAGGTCATCCACCACTTCTACAAGTGCTGAAAAATCTGCAGTCGCATAATCGGAAATATCCAGATCCAGGTTTGTATTCAACATGGAAATCGCCTGTTCCGGTCCGCCATATGCATAGGCGGCATTCGCCTTTGTATAAGTATCGTCTCCGATATTCAGCAACGTATCCCTGTATACAGATACCATTCTTACTTCCTTGGTGTCATTATTGACACTTACGATGATCATAGTATCACTGTTCTGTGCAGAATACTGAGAACCCTCACCTCTGCTGTCTATACCAAACAGTACATAAGTCTTATAACCTGTCATCTTCGGTGCATCCTGATTAACGAGCACTTTCTCTTCATCCAGTTCCGGCTGCTCGATCTTATCCAGTCTGGCTGAAATCTGTCCATATACATACAGTCCGCCAATAAATAACAGCAACACGATAATTTCAAGTACAAACAGCACTTTTTTCTTTTTTCCTGGTCTAGCCATACCTTTTTCCCCTTATCTTAATATGCATTCTTGTTTACAAATCCCTTAAAAAACGTAAGGAATATAATCTTAATGTCCAGTCCAATGCTCCAGTTTTCTATATAATAGAGGTCGCATTCAATCCTCTTGCGTATAGAAGTATCTCCACGGTATCCATTTACCTGCGCCCAGCCGGTCAGTCCCGGACGCACCTGATGCTTGACCATATATCTCGGAATCTCTTCTCTGAATTTCTCAACAAAAAACGGTCGTTCCGGACGCGGTCCTACAAGGCTCATGTTTCCCTTCAGTATATTAAACAGCTGTGGCAGTTCATCAATACTGGTATGACGCATAAATTTCCCGACAGGTGTCACCCTAGGATCATTCTTCACGGTCCAGGCTTTCTTCTCTTCTGATTCCGGCTGCACCTCCATGGAACGGAACTTATACATCCTGAATGTCTGATTATGAAGCCCTACTCTCTCCTGTTTATAGATCAGAGGTCCCGGTGATGTCAGCTTAATGATCAGACACATCAGCAGCATCAGCGGTGAAGTAACTATAATACCCACGATAGATCCCACAATATCCATAGCCCGTTTGATCAGTGCATTGAATGTATTATTTAACGGCACATAACGGATGTTGATAACCGGAAGCCCCAGAATGTCCTCCGTATAGGGTCTGGTCGGAATAATCTTATTATAGTCCGGGATAAATTTCGTGTGTACTCCCGACTTTTCACAGACTGCCACGATTTCCTCCAGGCGGTAATACTCACTCAGGCCCAGAGTGATCGCAATCTCATCCAGACGGTTCTCCGGAAGTATTACATTCAGATTGGCAATCCTTCCAAGCACTTTTATCCCTTTATATTCTGTTCCCGCCGGTACATTATCATCAAGAATTCCCCGTATCACATATCCCCACTGAGGATTCGCCAGAACACGGTCAATATATTCCTCTGCGGCACGGCTGTATCCCACACAGACCATCTGCTTCTGGTTCATTCCTTTCTCCCGCATATTCCGGAGAAGCATGAAGATCAGCATTCGTACGCACCACTGAAGTATAATATTGATCACATAAAACATAATATAGGTGGATCGGGAGTAATCTCCTTCATCTATCATATAAAATGTGAACATAAGAAGAAGGAGCCCGAGTGAATTGGCCTTTATGATATTAGCCAGTACCAGTCGGCGCCCCTGCATCCGCATGGGAGTGTACAATGTAAATGCCTGATACAGCAGCAGATAAACAGGTATGATCAGGACCAACATCATCATATACTGTCTGAAGCTCCTTGTTCTGACGGCTGTTGCAGCCATAGGTCCTACAAAACGTATCAGCCATGCAAGGAAATAAGACAGCACCAGTACAATTGCATCAACAAGCATATGGAGACGACTGAAATTCTTTTCATTGTCCTTTAACAATTTTTGTCACCTCGTTTTTTTGCTTCCTAAAACTGTTCAGAATCCTTCACAGTCATATCGTTTCTATATTACAATAGTTAATTTACAAAAACAATAAAATCTTTTCCTGAATTTATAAAATTTCTGTGAATTCGTCACTGTTTTACAGTTCTCTTCTTATCCGCGTAAACGCCGAAGGATATTTCCCCATAATTCAAGCTGGATTTTCAGGTAATTGGGAAAGTTTCGAAAACTGAAAGCTACCTTTCGATTCTTTCTGCTGATCTGAAATCCATTTTTAATCCCTGCGACATACTCTCTGCCAAAGCCTTTGAACGCAAAAAACAGGATCTTGATCCCGAATCCCACCGCCAGAAATGGCAGATTCAGAATAATCTGCACAAACGGCATATTCTTATAGATCAGATAAATATTGTTTCTTGATGAATATCGTATCTTGAACTGATTATATCTGGAACCACTCGTACCACTTCCTACATGATATACTACGGCATCCGGTGCATACCAGTTCTCATAACCGTAAATCCTTGCCCTGTATCCTACGTCCATGTCCTCCAGGTATGCAAAATGTTCTTCATCAAACAGCCCAATTCTGTCAAATATCTTTTTTCTGTAAATGGCAGCCCCTGCACAGGAAGCAAAAATCTTCTCCTCCTTCTCATAAAGGTGAATATCCTTCCCCTTTCCTCTTGCATAGGCCCAGCCAAGTGCACAGTAATAATTTCCGGCATCATCCAGTCTGTCCCTGTCATGGAACTGAATCATTCTGGCAGCACAGGAGAATGCTTTCGGATGTCCCTTAATTGCCGACAGCATTTCTTCTACGAAATTATCGGTTACTTCGATATCATTATTTAAAAGCAGCACATATGGTGTTCTGGCAGCTTTGATCCCTTCATTGACCGCTTTGCAAAATCCAAAATTCTCCGGCAGTTCCATCAGATGTACCCATGGATATCTGGCCGAAACAAAAGCACAGCTTCCATCACTGGAGCCATTGTCTACCAGGATCACCTCAAAATTGTTTACGGTCTGGCATTCAAGTCCTGCCAGCACACCATCAAGGTAAGCCATACCGTTAAAGTTCGGAATGATCACTGATACTTCCTGCATGATTTTCTCCCTTTCTTCTCTTCCTTACGTCCCTTCTCTGTATCCTTACTCTCCATTCCCGGAATCGGCCTCAGAGAATAATTCCATTTTGTCAGTGACAGATTCTTATTGTAGTAAGGATCACCATTCTTAAGTATATCGATCCAGTGACAGCGCATATATTCAATCTCCGTCTGAAAACGGTGTACCTTTTCCTTGCTGTCCTCGGCTCCCCTTGTCTTTGATTCCATATGATACAGTCTGGCATACGGATCATATACGATCAGGTGGTTGTTCTTTCTCACCTTCAGACACAGATCCACATCATTAAAGGCCACTGCCAGTTCCTCGGTAAAGCCTCCTGCTTCCTCAAAAACTTCTTTTTTCATCATCAGGCAGGCCGCCGTAACTGCACTCATATCCTGAAGAAGTGAAGCTTTATGAAGATAGCCTGTACGGTCTGCCGGCATATTCACAAACATATGGCCTGCAATACCGCCCATTCCAATCACACATCCGGCATGCTGGATCGTATTGTCCGGATAAATAAGCCTGGCTCCGACTCCGCCCACTTCCGGACGCTGGCATACACCAAGCAGTTCTTCCATCCAGTCAGAATTGATCGCTTTGACATCATTGTTCAAAAACAGCAGATACTCACCTCTCGCATGAGTAACAGCAAAATTATTAATAGCAGAATAATTAAATTCCTTTCCCCACCGCAGGAGCCGGATCTGCGGATTCTTTGAAAGTTCCCTGTAATATCTGAAGATTTCGTCCGTTGTACTGTTATTCTCAATGATGATGATCTCAAAATTCCGGTAAGAAGTGTTCTTATCAAGCATCTCCAGGCAGGTCTGAAGTGTTTCTTTCTCATCTTTATTTGGAATGATCACAGAAACAAGGGGATTTCCCTGTACCGGATATTTCACACGGTAGAATCCCAGATCCGGAGTGTGGCTCACCACTCCTTTAGTTCCGGTTCTCTCAAGATGTGCCTCTATCGCTCTCCTTCCGGCTTCGAACGCATACATCTTACTCGCCGGATTATCTGCTGTAGATGCCCTGTGCGTTCTCCAGTGATATAGAATCTCAGGGACATGTAAAACTTCCCTGGCATTTTCTGTACACCGGAAAATAAAATCATAGTCCTGCGCTCCGTCAAATTCCTTTCGGAAACCGCCTGCCTTCTCCACAATACTTCTGCGTACCACAAAAAAATGACAGATATAATTATTGGAACGCAGAAGATCCAGATTGAAATCCGGCTTCAGGTGCGGCTGAAAATGCTCGTCCAGTTCTGTGGTTACTTTATCCTCATCCGTGTACACCACATCTGCCTGCGGATGCTTCTGCAATGCCTGTACGATTTCATACAGTGCATTCGGTGCCAGCAGATCATCATGGTCAAGAAGTCCTATAAATTCTCCTCCCGCCATGGCAAAGGCTCTGTTTGTATTCTCTGCGATTCCCATATTCTCCCTGAGATTGCAAAATTTCACTCTGGGATCTCTGGCTGAATAATCTGCCAGAACTCTCTGCATTTCTTCATCATCCGGACTTGCATTCGCAATGCAAAGTTCCCATTGTGCATAGGTCTGGGCAATCAGTGACTCAATCATCTGTTTCAGGAATTTCACGGGAGTCTGATAAGCCGGCACTGCAATACTGATCAGCAAAGGCTCACTGAATTTATGTTTCTTTTGTTCTTCCAGTGTCTCTTTATCCGGAATATATGCCGCATACCACGGACCATATGGCACTTCTTCCGGCTCAAAACGTTCATGCAGCCTGATCCAGAATTCTTTCGGGCCATAGTGTTTCAGATAACGTACACCCTTCTGAATCGTATAGGGAGAAAGCTTCTTCAGCATCCCTGTCCACTGAATCCTTCCTCCTGCTGATTGTTTTCTGCTCATATAATAACCTCTATCTTTATTATAATTTCCGGCAGCTGATTACAGTACATAAGGAACAGCCACCGATACGGATATTTTATTCTAACATTGTATGATATTTTTTGCAAGAAACCTCAGCAATGTGTTATACTGTTACTGTTATGTTAGTTGCTGTTCAC
>CAVCYJ010000036.1:0-18051 GCA_963605995.1 Holdemanella biformis
GCAGGCGATTTTCAATGGATTTTGACTCGTAACTGTGAAGGTACTGAACAGTTACGAGTCTTTGTAAATTATGCTATACTGAAATACAAAGTTTTTCTGCTGTGTAACGCGTCAGAAACCTGACTTCTTTCTGACAAAGTACAGCATTTTCGAAATAACAATACCGCGCAGTTGTCTGCGTAGCTCTGCACCAAACAATAAGGAGATTTTTTCAATGAATAAAATATATCTGGACCAGGCGAGTACGTCTTTTCCCAAGGCACCTTCTGTGGCACAGGCCGTCTACGATTATCTGTCCGGTTCTGCCGTGAATGTGAACCGTGGAGGATACCGGACCGCTTATTCTGTAGAAGAACAGATCTTTGAAACCAGAGAACAGCTTCTGGAACTTTTTCATTTCGATTCCGGCAGGGGAAAAAATGTGATCTTTACGGAAAATATTACTGTCAGCCTGAATGTACTTCTGAAAGGGCTGCTAAAGCCAGGAGATCATGTCCTTGTCACTGCCATGGAGCATAATGCTGTGATGCGCCCTCTGGTTCAGCTGCAGAAACAGGGAGTGGAATTCGACCGCATTCCCTGTACCTCTGACGGAATCCTTCTTCTTGATAAAGCTTCTGCTCTTCTCCGTCCCTCCACGAAGCTTCTGGTCTGTCTTCACGCTTCTAATGTATGCGGCACTATGATGCCCGCACAGGAGATTGGCAGTTTCTGCCAAAAGCATGGACTTCTTTTTATTCTGGATACTGCACAGACCGCCGGAACCGTTGACATTGATATGGAGAAATTTCATATCGATGCTCTGGCATTTACCGGGCACAAAGGTCTTCGGGGACCACAGGGAATCGGAGGCTTCCTGATTCGCAGTGAACTTGCCGCACAGATGGAACCACTGTTTAGCGGCGGTACGGGAAGTGCTTCTCATTCCGAAGAGGTTCCGGCATTTCTTCCAGATCGTTTCGAGCCCGGGACTCCGAATATCCCCGGGATCCTCGGGCTTCACGCTGCACTTTCTGACCTGAAAAAACAATCCATAAAAAAAATATGCCAGCATGAATTAATGCTGACGCAGTACTTTATTGACGGTATTCTGGATATGGATCCTGACGAAAAATTTCTGCGTATGATCGGCAAAAGAAGCACCGACAACCGCTGTGCAGTCGTATCCATTCAGACCTTGCATGTGGACATGGCTCAGGTCGCTTTTGAGCTGGATAATACCTATGGGATCATGACAAGAGTCGGGCTGCACTGCGCTCCCAATGCGCACAGGACTCTGGGAACTTACCCTGAGGGCACTCTTCGTTTTTCTTTCGGTCCGGAGAATACAATGTCCGATGTGGATGCCGCACTTCACGCACTGGCAGGACTGACCGGGTGACCTCTGCCTCATTTTATATCTGTCAGTGTACTACAGATTTTTCTTTTTATAGATAAACCATGATGCAGCAACCGTAAATGCTGCGAGATAAATAAGCAGAATCATGATCCCATTATAGTTTACTGCCTCTCCCGCAGAAATACTTCTGATCAGATGGCTGGTCTGGGACAGGGGCAGTGCTGCAACGAATTTTCCAACCAGTCCCGGAAGCTTCTCTGTGGAAAAGAAAGTATTGCACAGGTATGCCATAGGCATAATGATATAATTAGAGAATCTCGGCACATCCGCATGATTCTTTGCCAGAAAAGAAACTACGACTCCAATGGCAGAGAACACAGCTCCGTTCAGAAACATCACCAGAAAAGACCATCCATTAAAGATAAGCCCTGTTTCGATCGGCGCGGTGAGAAGCAGGATGATCCCGCCCGCATAAAGCCCGCGAAGGCTTCCGCCAATGATCTGTCCTGCAATAAACTGCCACAGGGGTGTCGGAGAGATCATAACCTGGTCAAAGGCTTTCTCATAGAGTCTCTGTACGTTCAGATTCTGAGCAATGGCGTTGAAGCTTCCGTTCATAGTTGTCAGTGATACCACACCCGGAATCAAGAAGTTCAGGTATGGCTGTCCGTGAGATGTTGTCTGGATTCCCATTCCGAATACGATCAGATACATTAATGGCGCGATCATTGCTGCCAGAGTGATCTTATAGAAATCCCGGCGAAATTCCACCCACTTTTCCCATAATATTGTTATAATTCCCATACGTTTTTCTCTCCAGATTCTTCTAACTTTTACTTCGCTGTCAAATGCTTTCCGGCTCTTTCTACAAAGACATCTTCCAGAGTCGTCTCCCGCAGAGATGCCTGCCCCGAAAGTCCTTCCAGATACCGGATTGCCTCCTGTCGTGTATGGAAATAGTGATTCTGTGTTCCGTCAGGTGCCATTTCGTCTACTGCATAGGCACCAAGACCCTCGATCAGAGCAGCGGGAGTACTTACCTCCTCCAGCTTTCCGTGATCCATCAGTGCCACACGGTTACAGAGACTCTGTGCCTCTTCCATATAGTGGGTAGTCAGCAGAATCGTCAGGTCTTTTCCGTTTAATTTTCGCAGAAGATTCCACATCTGCCGTCTGGAAAGTGCATCCATTCCCGCAGTCGGTTCATCCAGAAGCAGAATCTCCGGCTCTGTGAGCAGTGCCCGGCAGACCATCAGCTTACGCTTCATTCCGCCGGAAAGCTTACGGACTGTACGCTTACGGAATCTGAGCAGGTCACAGAACTCCAGAAGTTCTTCGGTCCTTGCTTTTATTTCTTTGCGCGGCATAAAGTAAAGGCGGCCCTGGTATTCCATGATCTCATCCATATTCATGTCCTGACGCATGGAATATTCCTGAGTGATCACGCTGATCTTTCTCTTCAGATCCGGGCGCTTTCGTGTCAGCTGCTGTCCGTCTATAAGGATCTCTCCTCTTGTCGGCAGAAGCAGCGTTGACAGCAGGCTGATCGTGGTCGTCTTTCCTGCTCCGTTAGGTCCAAGCAATCCGAAGAACTCGCCTTTTTCAATTTTCAGATTCAGAGAATCCACTGCTGTAAAATTGTCAAAAGTTTTCGTCAGATCTCTTGTTTCTATCATTTCTCTCCGGCTTTCTCCTTGGCGATGATCAGAGAATAATATCCTGCATCGTCCGGGATTTCTTCTACACTGTTGTAAATATGTTCATCCGGCATACCGCAGTTCTCCACCATACGGACTTCACGGCCGCTTCTCTCCAGAATCTCTTTTACCTGATTCATTTTCCTGCCGGATTTCATCAGTACATAGGTTCCCGGCTGATCCAGTTCGCTGTCGAGACGGTGAACTGCCGGCTGTACATGCAGTGGCTGGTTCCACTCTGTCAGCGGAATATTTAAACGGGCTGCTGTTGCACAGAAGGAAGTGATGCCGCTTACCAGCCTTGTCTCGTATCCGTCTGCCTCTACCCTCTTCTGTATATATGTGAAAGTGGAATAAATCGTTGGATCTCCCAGTGTCAGGAAAACAACGTCCTTTCCTGTATCCAGAACTGCTTCCAGGGCTTTTGCACCTTTTTCATGGTTCAGTTCCAGTTCTGCCTTATCGTGTGTCATCGGCATATAGATTGGCAGAAGTTCTTTCTCCGCAAGTTCAGGTACTGCCTGTACTGCAATCTTATATGCAACGGTTTCACGCACATCTGCTCCGGGTACTGCAATAATATCGTTCTCTCTGATCAGACGTACTGCCTTTAATGTCATAAGCTCCGGATCTCCAGGTCCTACTCCTGCTCCGTACAAAATTCCTCTCATCATCATATCCTCCTGTATTTTCTGTAGTATTTATAACTTTATAACTGTTCCATTCCTTCTCGGCAGCGATAGTAGAGCACTATCCCGCCAGATATAAACAGCAGGTATCTGTTCCGTACACAGCTGCAAGCCAAAATGTCTCATAGAGTAGCTGCAGCCATATCACAATATTTTATTATACTAGAGGAATACTGCTTTTTCAACGAAGTATTGACAATTTATTTCAATTATGGGATGATGTGATAAGATTCGGATTGAATCTGTGCGTTTATCTGAACAGTAATCAGTTATAGGTTTATGAGGAAATCAGTCATGTTAGAGAATTTTAAACTATTTTTTATATCACGTATCCTGCCGGGAATAATGACCGCTTTATGCTGTCTCTCCCTGCTTTCTTTCACCGCCGCTGCCTCTTCCCTGTCTCTCGACAAAGAAGACGGCGAATATTCTATTCAGGTAGATCTGGAAGGTGGAAGCGGAAAGGCCAGCGTTACCTCCCCCACCCTGATCACGGTAAAGGATGGTAAAGCAACAGCCGATATTCAATGGAGCAGTTCCAATTATGACTACATGATCGTTGACGGTGAAAAATATCTCCCGGTAAACGAAGAGGGACAGAATTCGGAATTTGAGATCCCTGTCACAGCAATGGATGAGGGAATGTCCGTGATCGCAGATACCACTGCCATGGGTACACCTCATGAGATCAGCTACACGCTTACTTTCTATTCTGATTCCATTGGCTCGAAAAGTCAGATGCCGCAGGAAGCTGCCAAACGTGTTGTTGCTGTTGCGCTTATTATTATTGTAGGCGGAGGAATTCTCAATTATTTTGTGAATAAACGCAACAGATGCTGATGCGTTACCATTCGTCCTGTTTTTTCTGCCCTGTTGCTCCGGAGATGATCTTCGGATAATCACGTCTGATATCTTTCAGAAAAATCCTCCCCGAAAAAGCAATATGCGCAAGTTCATAAAACCTGCTGTCCTTTGGACAGATGGGCCGGTAAAGCGGATCTGCCACAATGATATCCGCATCCTTCAGAAGATTTTCCATATCTTCTTCGCCCTTCACTGCGCAGTCATTCTCTCCGAGCAACCCTTTACAGGTTTCCAGCGGACAGATAACACGGACTGCTTTATGATATTTCTTTTCTATCACTGCCGCCAGTGATCCCATAGTCACAGCTTCACCGATAAGTGTAATCTCCGGAACAGCTGAGAGTCGGTGAACGAGATAAGAAGGACGCAGTTCCAGTCCGGTTTCTTCACTGTTTTTCTTGGTCAGTATCTGTACCAGTTCCTCTGTAAATTCACCGACCGGTGTCCCGATGACATACGGTGTCCCAAATCTTTCTTTCAGAACTCTGGCTACCGGGAGTCCCACAGAAGAAACAACCAGATTTACTTCTGCCTCACCTGCATGGGAAAGATTTTCCAGAGTGTCTCCCATTGCCCAGCAGGAAATGACCTGCCATCCATATTCACTGAGGTTTTGTCTCATGATATCCGCATTTGACAACGGACCGAAGTCCAACGGTGTGACTCCCAGGAGGTTGAGCGTCCCGGGACGGACTGTCTCTGATACAGTTTTTTCTTCTCCGGCAAACCGTTCTGCGATTTTTGCAAGAGCAAGTCCCGCTCCATAAGTATAATCATGCATACCATTTGTCGGAATCGCAAATGACGGTATCTTCGTTTCTGTCTCGATCACCTGTGCGATTGCCGGAAAGTCTGTCCCGTTCATAAATGGGATCGGTGAACCTGCGAGTGCGATAAACTCTGGTTTCAGTTCGCCCGCTGCTTCTTCTATATCGTGAATGAATTTCGCATCATTTCCCATAACCGCATCAATCTCTGTCAGTCCGGATATATAGATCAGACTGTCCTGATCATACCAGCGAATCTCATCATGAGTATTATAGGTAGAGTTACATCCGGACGGATCGTGCATGACTACCATGCCGCCAAGTTCATACAATGCAGAGCATACACCCGAAACATCAGCGGTATAAACCGGTATAATTTTATATGCCTGTCTCATATACAGCTTTCGCACCCCCATCCTTTACGAACGATCAGATCCTCGGGATCTTTTTCTTCAAGAAAAGCTTCCGTCATCAGTTGCATTGTCCTTCGGATTCCGTCAAATCCCCAGAGTCCGCCGCCCTGTACCATATTTACAAAATTCCTGCTGCCGCAAAACCATGCCGCTTTCTGACCAATTGCAAGAACCTTTCCCTCTGACTGCCGTGAAATAACACGCATTTTTGCCTGTATCGTAGCACGAAGCTCGACAGCCGGATAATGTTTCTGCAGCCAGTCAAAAGCTTTTTTTTCTTCCGGACCTATGCTGTCGAGATAAATCGCTATCACATGGAAACCATGTTCCAGAAGAAGCTTTGCAAGCCCAAGCGGTCTTGGATGAAACAGATAATCAAGAACGATCGGAGTGTCACCGATCACCTCTCCGGCACGGGTAATGGCCGCTTCACAGTGAATAATTTCCCGCTGAAAAAAAGCTTCCAGTTCTTCTGAAGCGGTCTGTTCTGACTGCAGTTCCTGTACAAACCTGACAAGTTCTTCCCTGATCTCCCCGTAATCGAAACTTCCCGGCAGATATAAATGCTTCCTGTTCAGGCGTTCTGCCAGCATCGTTGCACCGTATTTCGCAGGTGGATAACAGGAAAAAAAGAATTTCGCCGTACCCAGCTTCCGGTATTCTTCCCAGGTTCTGCTGGCAGGAAGCTCCCCCATGACATATCCCGCTTTTCTCAGAATACGTTTGATATCACTGTTTTCATCAAGTATAAAATCACTGCCTGCGAGTGTGACTATTCTGGGGTTCACTTCCTGTAAGGTAAGCGGATCATATATCGCTTTTCTCAGCTTCTGATCCGGTGTCAGTCCATGCTTCTGCATGATCGGATCCATGAAACACCGCACAAAAACAATATCCGGAAAACGTGTTTCCAGTTCTTGATATACTCTGTCCAGATCGCATCCCAGAAAATGATGCAGACATACCGTAAAAAGGAGCACTGCTCTGGGACTGCGTTCCAATTTGTTCAAAACATCCGTCACGCCCTCAATAGTCACATCCTCCAGGTTTCCACTCAGGAGATTTTCCTCCTCCAGCGTTACAAAGGAAAAACGCTCCGCTGCGTTCATCTCTGTTGCAGTCAGGACGACTCCTCTCATGCAATTATCTGCACAGACATAGATCTGGATTGCTTCCGGCACCAGCATTCCGGTATGGACGATATTCCAGTTACCGTGCGCAGGAGAATTAAATTCCAGTCCTGTCGGAAACGGAACCGGAAAAGCCGCCTCACCAATCGTTGTAACAGCACCTTTCGGGTTTACTTCTCCCCCAACTCGTTTCAGCATAGGCCGTCCTTTCTGCAGATTGATAAAATATTCTCTGCCAGTGTACGATATTCAGATGCCATTTCACTGTCCGGATAACACTCCATCAGAGTCCTGCCCTTTTCTTCCGCATCCGTCACCAGTTCGCTGCGGCTAAGTTTTCCAATTACAGTTGTCCCAAAGTCTCCGGCAAGCTCCTGTACCTTTTCTTCCTCCCGTTTTACTCCCCGGCGATTCAGGATGATGCCTCCCAGGGAAGCATAACCGCGGTTTCTGAAGTTCTGTACAGCCATAGCAATATTGGCACCTGCATGGATTGCCATATTTTCACCGGAAGTAATAATGAATACTTTATCCGCATAGCCTTTTCGCATCGGCATGGAAAAACCGCCGCAGACAACATCTCCGAGAACATCATAGAGAACTATATCCGGTTTGCAGACTTCATAAGCTCCTGTTTCTTTTAATTTTTCCAGAGCTGTGATGATCCCGCGTCCGGCACATCCCAGTCCCGGTGTCGGACCGCCGGCTTCCACACAGATCACTCCGGAATAACCGGTCATGATCATATCCTCAAGCCTGAGATCCTGTTTTTTTTCATTATAAAGATCAAGTACTGTCCGCAGGTTTTTTCCATGGCGGAGCTGAATTGTGGAATCTGCCTTGGGATCACAGCCGACCTGCATGACTGTCAGTCCTCTTTCGGAAAGGGCTGCCGCCACATTGGATACTGTCGTAGATTTGCCGATACCGCCCTTACCGTATACCGCTATTTTAATCATGTTTCTCCTCCGCATGTGTAATGACATTGGAATAGGCAGTCTTGGTAGACACACCTTTCAGCCGACCTATCCTGCCTGACAGGGCACTGATAACATCCTGAGAGGCATCAATGGCAATACTGATGATGCTGATTCCTTTTTCACGGTACGGAATCCCCATACGTCCGATAATATAGTCACGGGCATCATAAAGAAGCTGGTTAAGGATTTCGATGGAACTGCTGTCTTCGACAATGATGGCAATGATTGCAACTCTTGTATCCATATTTACTCCTCCTAACAAATTCGTGGTAATAATTCTCCCCCCGGCTGCGGCAATAATGCCTGCGTTCCAATCTCGGTGGTCATAACTACCTTACGCGGCTGATCAGCAGTCACCTCTCCGATAATGGCTGCGTTTTCAGAGTATGGACACTGACGGAGAGCTTCTACAATTTTCTCAGCCCCGGATTTCGGTGCTATGATGACCATGCAGCCCTCACATGCCAGATAAAGCGGTTCCAGTCCGAGCATTCCGCAGACTCCCCTCACCTCAGGTGCAACCGGAACTGCCGCTGCATCAATCCGGATTCCCACATTACTCTGGCCGGCAATCTCATAGAGAACAGTTCCGACACCGCCTCTTGTAGCATCACGGATCACATGGAGATCATGGGTGGTATTCATGACCGCCTCCACGGTCTTCCAGAGAGGAGCACAGTCACTGGTAACATCCGCTTCAATCCCGAAGTCTTCCCTTGCAAGAAGAATCGTACAGCCGTGTCTTCCGATATCTCCTGTCACAATAATCGCGTCTCCAGGCTGTGCAAGAGTTCCGCCGACCTTCACACCATCTTCGATCTGTCCCATACCGGTTGTTGTAATAAAGACTCCGTCTACCTGTCCTTTTCCGGCCACCTTGGTATCACCGGATACGATATGCACTCCGGCTTCTGCCGCTGTTTTCTCCATCGCTGAGGCAATTTCTTCCAGCTTTTCCATTGGAAATCCCTCTTCGATAACAAATGCGCAGGTCAGATACAGCGGTTTTGCCCCCATACAGGCGAGATCATTCACAGTTCCGCAGACAGAAAGCTTACCGATATTTCCTCCCGGAAAGAAAGCCGGTGAGACAATAAATCCGTCCGTGGAAACTGCCATTTTTCCGACAGGCGGCATCAGGACTGCCGCATCATCCGCAGTCAGGTCCGGATTGGCAAAATGTGCTGCGAAAATCTGATCGATCAGTTCAGAGGTCTGACGGCCTCCTGCGCCATGCGCCATCGTTACTGTTTTATCTTTTAAGCTGCTCATAGGTTTATCCCTCTTTCCTTATTTATTCTCATCACCGTACGCATAGTAAGCGGAACATGCCCCTTCATTCGAAACCATACAGGCTCCTACCGGATGCTGCGGAGTACAGACTCTGCCAAATACCTTACAGTCTGACGGCTTACATTTGCCCTGTAAAACATCGCCGCATCTGCAGGCCGGATTCGCCTTTCCCTGAATTGGCGGAATATCATATTTCTTTCCCGCATCGAACTCAGACCATTCCCTTTTCAGGCAGATTCCTGATTTCGGGATCATTCCCAGCCCTCTCCATTCACTGTCACAGGCTTCAGTCATTTCTTCGGTAAGCTGCTGTGCTTCCCGGCTTCCCTCCGGTTTCACAACTCTGGGATAACAGTTTACAAAGAACGGTTTCCCTTCCTGAAATTTCACCAGAGAAACAGCCAGTGCCGTTAGAAGTTCCTTTGCCGTGAATCCGGCAACAACGCCACTTATACCCTCTTTTGTCAGTTCTTCACAGAGTCCGGTGCCTGTGATCGCATTCACATGTCCCGGATAGAGAAATACATCCGCACTTCCCTTTAATGCTTCATATGCCTGTGGCATGGTTTTATTTGCCATCAGCAGAGAGTAATTCCGAAGTCCGTCTTTCTTTGCCTGTTTTACAGAAAGACACTCTGCCGGAGTTGTCGTCTCGAAGCCCACAGACAGAAAGACGACCTGCTCATTTTGATGTTCCAGAGCATATTTTTCGGCATCCGCCGGAGAGTAGACGATACGGATCTTCGCACCTTTTTCTCTTGCTCCCGCAAGGCTCATCTGTGTTCCCGGAACCCGGATCAGATCCCCGAAAGTACAGATCGTCACACCTTTCTCCAGTGCCAGCCATACTGCTTCATCAATAAATCCCACCGGTGTCACACATACCGGGCATCCCGGTCCTGAGATCAGTTCTACCTGCGGCGGAAGAAGCTTACGGATTCCCAGACGGAATATCTCATGGGTATGTGTTCCACATACTTCCATGATACGGACCGCCGGTCCATCATAATTCTCAATGACCTCACGTGCCGTTCTTTTTTTCACTTCTCCCATTACAGCAGCTCCTCCATTAACTGATCTGTCTCATCCTCATCTTCATCCGTGATCTTTGCGATTGCGACACCTGCATGGATCATCACATAATCCCCCGGTTCCAGTTCTTCCAGAAGCTGTGCGGAAACCTCTCTCTTTGCTCCGCCGGCATCTACGACTGCCGTTCCCTCACTGATCTTTACTACTTTTGCAGATAATCCTACACACATGATAATACTTCCTCCTGTTTTTTCCTGATTCTCTCCTGATATGCCATCGCATACACAGCCTGTCCCAGTGCGATCCCCCCGTCATTGGGAGGTATCAGCTGATGTTTCAGCACTTCAAATCCCTGTTTTTTCAGCATATGATCTGTCAGCTCCAAAAGCAGCCGGTTCTGAAAGACACCGCCGCTGAGGGCTGCTTTGTTACATCCTTTTTTCTTCCTGATCTCCATACAGGCTGATGTAATCTGATGCGCAAGCTCCTGATGAAAAAGATATGCCAGTTTCCCGGGATCTTCCCCGTTTAGACGACAGTTGAGGATTTCTCTCAGCAAAGTCTCTGTGTTGAGATATAATCTGTCATTTTCCTGCTTCAGACACATTTCTCTCTCCATTCCCGGCAGCCTGTCTGACTCCATCCTTTCCCGATATTCTTCGGCAGTAAATTCCAGTGCCATGGAAGCTTCCCCTTCAAAGGTGGATTTCCTGCGGATTCCAAGTATTGCGCTTACACCGTCAAACAGCCGTCCGGCACTGGTGGAACGCACAGCATTGATTCTGCGGTCTGCCATAGTCAGCTGTACCTTCGTCTCCTGTTCTGTACAAAGTTCTAATTCTCCTGCTATTTCTGCGGTCTTGCCCCTGTCACCGGTTATCCCATAGATCAGAGAAACTGCGATTCTCCATCCTTCTCTGGAAGAAACGTCACCGCCAATCTGCCAGAATGGCATCACACTTCCCGCTCTTTCAAATCCGTTCATATCCGACAGAAGGAGCTCTCCTCCCCAGATCGTTCCGTCTGTTCCGTAACCGGTCCCGTCAAAAGCCACACCGATCACCTGTTCTGCACAGTCATTCTCTGCCATACAGGAAAGGATATGCGCATAGTGGTGCTGCACTTTTACGACCGGAAGCCCCAGTTCTTCTGCCGTCATCACAGAATTATATTTCGGATGCAGATCACAGCATACGATCTCCGGCTCAACCTCCAGCAGAGTCTCCAGCCGCCCCACTGTCTCCCGGAGTGCCTTTACTGTCCGCAGATCTTCCAGATCTCCGATATACGGAGATGGATAGAATCGGTTATCCACACCAATGCAGAAAGAATTTTTGAGTTCTCCTCCAATTGCAAGTACTTTCCCGTGATACGATCGGGAAACCATAAACGGAAGTGGTGCATAACCTCTGGAACGACGGATCATATAAGGTTTGCCCTCATAAAAATCCATTACGGAATCATCGGCACGGATACGGATCTTACGGTCATGAGATAACATGCAGTCACAGAATCCCGAGAGTTCTTCCACTGCTTCCCGGTCATCCCGGCAGATCGGTGCTCCGGAAGTATTTCCACTTGTCATCACCAGAAATTCCGGCATTTCTATCTCATCATCATACCGGAAAAGCAGAAGCTGTACCGGTGCATACGGCAGCATGATACCGACTTTCGGATTTCCCGGTGCCACAGATGGGGCAAGAAGCCCTGAATCTTTTTTCTTATCCAGAAGCAGGATCGGCTTCTGATGCCCGTCAAGGATTTCTGCCTGCTCTGTACTCACTGCACATGCTTTTCTGACAGCTTCCAGATCCTTTGCCATCACTGCAAAAGGCTTCGCCGGACGATGTTTAAGCCTCCTGAGCCGGCTGACTGCCTCTTCATTTGAAGCATCACAGCAGAGATGAAAACCGCCGATTCCTTTAATTGCGGCAACACCACCCTCTGCGATTATTTTTCTTGTATAAATGATCGCTTCTCTGCCTTTCTCTTCTCTGCCGGTCAGGTACACTTTCGGACCGCAGTCATTGCAGCAGACCGGCTGTGCATCATATCTTCTGGTTTCCGGATCATAATATTCCTTCGCACAGTCCGGACACATGGGAAATTCCTTCATGCTTGTCCGCTCACGATCATAAGGAAGTGAATCCAGGATCGTCAGTCTCGGACCGCAGCAGGTACAGTTGATAAACGGATGCAGATATCTCCGGTTCTTCTGATCAAACATTTCCTCCTTACACCCGTCACAGATTGCGATATCCGGTGAAACAAAAATCTCTCCGCTGGTTTTCTCACTTTCAATAATGTCGAACTGCGTATAAGCTTCCGGTTTCTTTATTGTTTCTACATTAACTTTGAGGATTGCCGCCCGTTTCGGCGGACGGTTCCGGATGTCCGAAATAAATCCATCCACCGCCTCTTCCGATCCCTGCGCATAGATCTCCACATAAGGCCCCTTGTTACAGACATTTCCCCTAATACCGTGCGCGGATGCATGCCGGCTGACTGTCGGCCGGAATCCCACCCCCTGTACGATTCCGTAAGCCCTTATCCTCCTTGTGATCTCTTTACCCATAATTTTTCTCCCATCTGCTGTATCATCTCAAAAACAGCTACTGTTCACTCCATACCCTGTAAGTCAAAATACAGCAGGATTTTATCTTCTTTACTTTCCGATCAGTTTTCCTGATACTGCGAAATGTCTCATATTTACAAATATCCCTTTAAATTCCGGTGTCATCCGTTTCATACATTCGTCCGCAAAAATAATATCAAAATCACCCTTTTGCACCAGCTCTGTATAGTCCTCTTCATCTCGCAGGGATACATCACCTTCCTCAGAAAGCTCCTTTTTCATCATAAACCAGCTCGCGGTCTGAACACTCCCGGCACCTCTGTTAAGCAGTTCTCTGCGGACAGAATCGCCAATCACCTGCTGATGTACGACAAGGATTTTTTTATCACTGTAATCCAGAGCCGGAAGCAGTTCATCCACCAGCGGATAAAAGACCTCATATGGTGTCCCAAATGTTTTTTCCAGATATACGGCTGTCCTCAGTGCTGCCGGAGAAACCACAATATTCCGGCTCGCCGCGGATGCTTTCTGTATCTCTTCCAGTCCGTCTCCCATACAGTAACATACTGCCTGCTTTCCGTATTGCTGCTGATACAGGGCACGTATTTTGTCTGCTGCATCAAGGTCACTGACATCCTGTGGAGTCATCCCCAGAATACCGATCCTGTGTTCATCCACCTCACATTTTTCCGTTGCAAATGTCTTAAACAGCTCCAGAAAAGCCTTTTCTTCTCCTTTATCATAGAGTTCCATTCCATCTGTATCCACAGTCAGCACCGGAAGCCGGATTTTCTTTTCACTCATACGTCTGAGTGCAAGATAGTCTGTTGCGATCACAGCCGGAACCGGAGTTCCAATTACAGCTGCAAATGACGCATTCAGCTTCTGCACCGTATCCGTAAGCTTCGCCACCAGACGGTCATCCCGCCCGAGGATCGCATCCATATCCCGGAGCCCTGCACTGAAAATCGCACTTTTCTGCCGGAACCACCGTGGTTCATCAAAGCCGCACACATTACCGGTACAGCCGCCTGCATCACAGATCACCACGATTCCTCCCAGTTCAAACAGCACCGATACCGCGCCTGACTGATCCGGTGCAAACGGTGTCAGGTATTTCCGTAGTCCTCTCATCACATTCCTCCCAAAATCCACACCAGGCAGAATTTTTCTGTTTTCGCCTGCTCTCTTTTTCAGCAGCGCACGCAGGCTGCCAGTGCCTTAAATAACCGTTTCACTCCTGCAAATCCATATGGCTGTTCATCCTGATTCCACATCAGTCCCGGACAGTCCGGATGATAATAAAGAGCATCCTTGCCTATGGTAATATTTACACCGCTCTGTGCCGGCTCATAATAGATCATAGTCGGCTCCATATTTGAAAATACCCTGGTTTCCGGACTCAGCATGATAATCTGTCTGATATATACAAAATTCTCCGCAGTGAGCGTACCGTAGATTTCCGGTACCCTGAATCCATACTTCAAAAGGGCAAGTGCCAGTTCAAACGGATCTCCGTTCATGCATTCTCCGACTGCAAATGCCGCACCCGGACAGACCTTCCGGAAGTTTTCTATCTCCTCCTGCGCAGCTCTGCGGTACTCCTCCAGTTCAAATGAAACTCCCAGTACAGAGGCAAGTGCGTGATACTGGTTCTCTATCTTATCTGTCTGATACAAACGCCGTAATTCGATAAACGGAATCTTCAGTCTGTCATTAAAATCTTCCGCCGCATATCGTGCTTCCTGATGCAGAACCAGATTAAAATTCGCCTCCGACATTGTCTTATATTCTTCAAAATCCCTGCATCCGGATATCTCATGAATCGTCCTGATCCCCGCACTGTGAAGCAGGTCATACAACTCACAGTCATCTGCAAGCGGTGAAAAAAATCCAAGAAGATTAACAACATTTCCTTTCTTTTTCGCCGGTTCCAGCAGAGAATATAATGACTGGCGCACATGAACCATCGGTGGTTTCCGGCCTTCTCTGGTCAGCGCATACATATAGCACGGACGTACCGGAATCCCGGCCTTCTCTTCTGCTTTTCGGCAGACACGTTCCATATCAGTGCCGAGAAGCGCATCCACACAGGTAATACAGATCATTACTACAGATGGTTTTTGTGAAAGACTGCTGCATATTTCCTCCACTGCCTTTGGAATCTTTTTCAGATGACGTCCGGTTACAATATCCGTCTCATCCATCATCAGATAAAAAAAACGGTTGTCATATTCCGGCATGGAGCTGATCAGGGATGTATTTCGCCCACAGCAGCCCGGTGCTACGATCAGCATGATCGAACCCGGTACTGCAAGGCCGGCTCTTTTTACCCCGAAACCTTCTGCACCCGGAGAGTTAAAGGCAAGAGTTGCCGGGGAACTGTAGATCAGGTGCATATTAGATTTAAACTGATCCGGAAGATGATCTCTCCCGCGTTCGTTCAGTTCTTTTACCGTGCAATAATAAGCTTCGTTCATTCTTTCTCCTCCGCTTTCAGAAGCATCTCTGCCAGATCAAAGAAACGTCTGCTGATCTCAGAACCCGCATCTCCTTCGATCACTGTTCTGCCCTGATCCTCCCAGCGGATGATCTCATCACTTCTCGGTATCTCACCCACAATGGGAATATTCACTTTCTGCGCAAATGCCTGTACTTTTTCAGTTTCATTTTCAACATTTCTGTGATTCAGCACAATGCCAAACACCCGCGCGTAGCTTCTGTCTTCAAAATTTCTGACAGCGCTTGAAATGTTGTTTGCCGCATATAAAGCCATCTTCTCTCCTGAAGTCACGATCAGAACCTTTTCCGCATATCCCTCACGGATCGGAGCTGCGAAGCCGCCGCAGACCACATCTCCAAGTACATCATAAAGTACAACATCCGGCTTATAAGTTTCAAATAATTTCAGATCCTCCAGCAACTGAAAGGTTGCTATGATTCCCCTTCCCGCGCAGCCAAGCCCCGGTGTCGGACCACCGGTTTCAATACAGAGAACTCCTCCGAAGCCCTCTCTGGAAATATCCTCCAGCTTCTCCGGTTCTTCATCCTCTTCACGCATATAATTCATTACCGGCCGAAGCGGTTCGCCGCCGAGCAGATTGATCGTAGAATCTGCTTTCGGGTCACAGCCGATCTGAATAACTCTCTTTCCCATGGTGGCAAAAGCCGCCGCAAGATTGGAAGTCACGGTAGATTTCCCGATACCGCCCTTTCCGTAAATTGCCACTTTCAGCATTTGTAAATCCCCTTCCCTTTTGTAAGACATTCGTAACTGTCCCATGCCGGCAGGCTGATCCCCGAACCATCGATGTATAACAACAAAAAGACTCCTCCACCGTCAGGGTAGAGAAGTCCTGTAAAATTCACATCAACAACTATTCCCGCTCGGATCAGTTCCTTGCCGTCAGAGTCTGTTATTCTGCTTTTCTGTTTTTATTTTACCTTATCCGGAGACAGTGAGTCAATACTAACACCTGTCATTTAACTCTTTTTATACGGAGGTGTATCAGGACGGTAATGAATCTGGAGCTGACTGTACGGAATTTCAATACCATTTGCATCAAACGCTTCTTTGATCAGTTCGTTAAGCCGCCATTTTGCATTCCAGTATTCCTCCGTAGCTACCCATACACGCAGTCCCATGATCACCGCACTGTCTCCCAGTTCATCTACAAAAACCACCATTCCCTTGTCATCCTTGGTATCCTTATCATTATGAAGGATGTCTTCGATCACTGCTTTGGCTTTCTTAATATCCGCATCATAGGAAATACCGACCTTGATCTCCAGTTTACGCAGATCTCTGGCTGTTACATTGGTAATGATGCTGCTTGAAAGAGTTCCATTTGGGATTACTATATGCTTGTTATCTATGGAAAGCAGGGTTGTATAGCAGATTTCTATTTTATATACAGTCCCTTCACATTCCGTCTGCTGTGCGATAATAATGTAATCTCCGACCTGAAATGGCTTGAAGATCAGCAGCATGATACCGCCTGCGATATTTGCCAGGCCACCCTGCAATGCCAGACCAAGGGTTACACCCGCAGTACCGAGTAACGCTGCAATGGATGATTCCTTTACTCCGAAATGAGTGGCGATATTAAACACCAGCAGAATATAAAGCATCACTCTCAGCAACGATCCTGTGAACTGGATCACACCTTTGTCCACAGATGCGCGGTCCATGGATTTCTTTACAAAAGACACAAACCACTGAATTACTTTGCGTCCGCCGATAAATACCAGCAATGCCATGACTACCTTCAGCCCCAGCCTTGTAATGTCCGGAAGATAGTCTGCGAAATACTGTTTGTAGCTGTAGTACAGGTTTTTTGCTTCCTGAACTTCCTGTTCCAATATTCCTCACCTGCCCTTTTTATCCGATACTCATGTCCGGAGCCGTCCGCCGGGCCACCTGTTATGATTTTTTACGTCTCACGGAACAATAATAGGATCTTTTCTTATAAGAATAGCATAATATCCCCTGTACACTGTAACAGTAAATTTAACCGGTTCAGTAAGATCCTCTGTTTCAATTGCGAAAAAAACAGAACAGATTTCTTCATTTCCTGCTCATATAAAAACAAATGATAATCAGCTGAATGATCAGGATCGCAGGCACTCCAAGCCTGAATTTCGGCTTTCTTATTTTGTGGTGGAACACCCGCATTCCCAGCAGTGCTCCCACAGAACCGCCGATGGCCGCCCAAAATATAAGATGTGCTTCCGGGATACGCCACCGTCCTGCCTTCGCTTTGCTTTTATCTGCCCCGTAGACAAAAAAAGTGACTACATTAACTGCAGCCACATAAATATACAGAAGATTCGTAGATGTTATCTGCATCTGCCTTCCCTTTCTTTACAATGTACTTTCCGGAGCTTTTCTGCAAAAAGATTCCGAGTGTGCATTACAGTTAACATGCCAGTCCGGCTACTACGGATTCAAAATTCTCATCGTAGCCTTCATATTTAAGTTCCAGCGGTTCTTCCACTCCAAGGCTCAATACTCCCAGAATAGATTTTGCATCTATAAAAACTTTACCTTTAGATACAAGATCAATATCAAATGGACATCTGACTGCCGCACTGACCAGTTTCTTGGCTGTTTCCACATCATTAATCTTGATTGTTTTATTTTCGGTTGTCATATTCGGTAATCTCCTTTCTCTTATCAGTCTACGCAATACTGTCTGCTGTCTAAATCTAATCCGACAGGTGAATACCGTCCAATTCTCAGGACTTTTTTATTGATTTTTCGACTAAGTCG
>CAVCYJ010000037.1:0-18006 GCA_963605995.1 Holdemanella biformis
GAAAAACTTGACATAAGTATGAAAAAAAGATAAACTTGTATTGTTGTATTTGTACAATGAAAACAAAATAAGGAGGTGCTCCTGTGACAACAACAATTTTTGTTGCAATTGTCGCTGTGGTAGTCGCGCTACTTATTGCGGTTCCTGTTACTTGCAAAGTCGCTGTAAACAACAAAATCCAGAAGGATGCAGAAGTCGTTGGAACAGCAGAAGACAAAGCAAGAAGCATCATAGATGAAGCTCTGAAAACAGCCGAGACTAAAAAAAGAGAAGCTTTATTGGAAGTGAAGGAAGAATCTCTCCGTACCAAAAATGAACTGGAGAAGGAAACCAAGGAACGTAGAAATGAACTGCAGAAGTATGAAAATCGCGTATTAGCCAAGGAATCCGCGGTGGACAAGAAAGCAGATGCAGTAGAGAGGCGTGAAGCGGAATGCACAGCGAGAGTAGCTGAGGTGCAGAAGAAAGAGAAACGGGTAGAAGAACTTGAGCAAAAAGGAGTACAGGAACTGGAACGAGTTTCAGGTCTGACCTCCGAACAGGCAAAAGAAGAATTACTCAGATCCGTTGAAGATGATGTAAAAGTGGATGTTGCCAGACTCTACAGAGAACTGGAGAGCAGAGCAAAAGAGGAAGCGGGAAAGAAAGCCAGGGAATATGTTGTCAATGCTATCCAGAAATGTGCAGTTGATCATGTTGCCGAGACTACGATTTCCGTTGTCCAGCTTCCCAGTGATGAGATGAAAGGAAGAATCATTGGTCGTGAGGGACGTAACATCCGTACACTTGAAACACTTACAGGTGTAGATCTTATTATCGATGATACTCCGGAGGCAGTCGTGTTATCTGCCTTTGATCCGATTCGACGTGAGATTGCACGAGTAGCCCTTGAGAAGCTGATTGTTGATGGACGTATCCATCCGGCCAGAATTGAAGAAATGGTTGAGAAAGCACAGAGAGAGGTGGAGACACAGATCCGTGAGGATGGAGAGAATGCAGCTATGGATGTCGGTGTTCACGGCATTCATCCGGAATTGCTTAAACTTCTCGGTCGTATGAAATTCCGTTCAAGTTATGGACAGAATGCATTGAGACATTCTATTGAGGTTGCTCAGCTGTCAGGAATGTTGGCTGGTGAAATTGGAGTAGATGTCCGTATGGCTAAGAGAGCAGGTCTTCTTCATGATATTGGTAAGTCTATCGATCATGAAGTTGAAGGATCTCATATTCAGATAGGTGTGGATCTCTGTAAGAAGTATAAGGAATCACAGATTGTTATCAATACGGTCGCATCTCATCATGGTGACTGCGAACCGGAATCTCTGATCGCTTGTATTGTACAGGCAGCGGACGCAATCTCAGCTGCGCGGCCGGGGGCGAGAAGAGAGACACTGGAGACGTATACGAATCGTCTGAAACAGCTGGAAGATATTACAAATCAGTTTAAAGGCGTTGATAAATCTTTTGCTATTCAGGCAGGCAGGGAAATTCGCGTAATGGTAGTGCCAGAGCATGTAAATGATGCTGATATGGTTCTTATGGCACGTGATATTGCAAAACAGATCGAGGCAGAACTCGAATATCCTGGTCAGATCAAAGTCAACGTGATCCGCGAGAGCAGAGCAGTTGACTATGCAAAATAATAGTTCTTTGCAGATATAAAATATGCAGATTGTATGAAAAATATACAATCTGCATTTTTTGTGGCAAAAAAACATTTCGCAGAGCTTCACGTTGTATAACAGGCATACTTTCCTGCAAAACAAAGTAAACTGATACAGGGTGATGATATGAAACGAAAAAGAAAATTTCCGGCACTGATTCTCTTTATGCTGGGTTTTTTGAGTGGAAACCTGATACCGAATATAATCTGGAAAATTGAATGGCAGCAGAAAACATGGGCATCTGTATATTTTTTATGTACATTTGCAGGGAAGGATATATCCGGCATAGAGTATCTGATGGAAATCCTGAGGTACAGAGGCAGCTTTTATCTGCTTAATGTGCTTTGTGGATTTACTGTTTTCGGAGTGCCGATGTCAATTATAACGCTGTTGGGAGTGGGAGTGTATACAGGTATGATCATGGCAGTTTCCATACTGGAGTTTGGATTTACGGGAGGAATCATTGGCATGGGTCTGTTGCTGCCGCAATATTTATTTTACATCCCGTCCTGGTTTTATCTGGCAGAACAGGAATGGAAGAAGTCATCAGAAATCTGGCAGAATAAAGGTCTGCTGTACGGAGAAACAGGCAAGTACCTGAAAAATATGGGGATTGCATTTGCGGGATATTTTCCCGGAATCCTTATAGAATGTTTTATAAATCCATGGATTATCAATAGAATACTGGAATACATTAAAATTCTGTAATTGAATCGAATCAAATAAGTCCTCTTCCTGATACAAGTAAGTCCCCATCCACTGCTTATTGCTTTTCGCAATTGAAGCAGGGGGACTTGCTTGATTCGGTTAAACAGGTACATCAATATACAGGAGAAAAATAAATTTAAAAACAATATTTACTACATTTGGTATTGGTTGTCATAAAATCTACGATATATGGTATTTGACGTCAAAAAAGCCCAAAACAAAGAGGTTTGTGTCGAAAAAAGGGTTTGATTTTATGTAAAATAAACAGTATAATACATATACATTTATAACAATATCGTGCCGGGATACGAAACAGTTAAAGAATATTAATTTACGGTATCATAAATAAGAAGAGGGAGCGGGAAGTGTAGAAATATGGAAACGGAGATAAGAGAATTTATTACATACCTGCATAATATAAAAAGAACATCAGCAAATACGGAGATATCTTATCAGAGAGATCTTAAGAAAATGGCAGAGTTTCTTAAAGACAGGGGAATTGGAAACTGTAAAGATGTAAAGGAACTTGAACTTGAGGGATATATAAGCTATATGGAACGTGAGAAGTTTGCTTCTTCTTCTGTTTCCAGAAGTGTTGCGTCTATTCGCGCTTTCTTTCACTATCTTTGGAAAGAGGGAATGATCGAAAAGGATCCGGCAGAGAATCTGAGACCGCCGAAGGTTGAGAAGAAAGCACCGGAAATCCTTACGATTGAAGAAGTGGATAAACTGCTTCAGCAGCCGGATCTGGATACTTCAAAGGGAGTCAGGGATTCTGCAATGTTGGAACTGTTATATGCAACGGGAATGCGCGTGAGTGAAATGCTTCATCTGAAGATATTTGATGTGAATCTGCAGTATGGCTATGTTGTGTGCCATGAGAATGGCAAGGAGCGAATTATTCCTATTGGAGTTCCCTGTAAAAAAGCTGTGGAACGTTATCTGGAGAAAAGCAGACCGTTTTTTGTGAAAGACGAGAGAGAGACAGCACTATTTACTAATTGTTCGGGAAAAGCTATGAGTCGCCAGGGGTTCTGGAAGGTACTGAAAGGATATGCGGATGATGCCGGGATTAAGAGAGATATTACCCCACATACGCTGCGACACTCCTTTGCTGTCCATATGTTACAGAATGGTGCAGATATACGGAGTGTACAGGAGATGTTGGGACATTCGGACATCTCAACCACTCAGATTTATCTTGGTATGAATATGAATAAAATGAGGGATGTGTATATGAAGACACATCCGCGTCACTGACAAAACTTCCACAGTCTGGTACTGTGGAAGTTTTTTGGTGACGAGAATGCCTTTATCTGTCAGATTTTCGATGAAGTGATCCGATCAGACGGACAATCCTGCAGGCAGGGATCTTTCATATCAGCACATCTCGGCAATTGTATACAGAAGGCGTTCGGATTCCTCCCATCCAAGACATGGGTCAGTGATAGATTTACCATAAATATGATCACAGCCGATTTTCTGGTTTCCTGGTTCAATATAACTTTCGATCATAAGTCCCTTGACCAGAGTATGAATTTCAGGATCGACCATACGGCTGTGAAGGACTTCGGTGGCAATACGAACCTGCTGATCATACTGTTTGTTGGAGTTGGAGTGGTTGGTATCAACGATCACGGCTGGATTCTTCAGGTTTTTCTTTTGATATTTCTCCCACAGAAGACGGAGATCTTCATAGTGATAGTTTGGGATAGCCTCTCCATGTTTATTGACAGCACCGCGGAGAATAGCGTGTGCAAGTTCATTTCCTGATGTTTCTACCTCCCAGCTTCTGTAAATAAAACGATGTTTTCCCTGAGCTGCAACTACTGAATTAAGCATAACAGCAAGGTCACCGCTGGTTGGATTTTTCATGCCGGCTGGAACTTCCATGCCACTGACTGTAAGACGATGCTGCTGATCCTCAACAGAACGGGCACCTACTGCAACATAAGAGAGCAGATCAGAAAGGTAACGGTAATTTTCCGGATAAAGCATCTCATCTGCGCAGGTCATTCCACTTGTCTGGATCGCATGGATATGCATCTTACGGATAGCAATAAGTCCTGCAAGAAGGTCAGGCTGTTTTTCGGGATCCGGCTGATGAACCATCCCCTTATAGCCTTCTCCGGTAGTTCTTGGTTTGTTTGTGTAAACACGCGGAACAATCAGAACCTTGTCAGCTATTTTCTCCTGGACCTTGCGTAATCTGCCAAGGTAGTCCAGAACGGCATCTTCATTATCTGCTGAACAAGGACCGATGATAGCAAGGAATTTGTCGGATTTTCCGGTAAATACATCACGAAGCTCCTTGTCTCTTGCGTCTTTAATTGCCTGAATTTCAGCATCAATGGGATACTGATTGCGAATTTCTTCAGGGGTTGGTAATTTTTTTATAAAATCGAATCCCATGGTTGTATCTCCTTTGTATCTTTTTATTGCTTTTTCATTACCAGATTATAAACCATTCTCCTTTGAATGTCGATAGGGAAATTTTCATTGCCGCAGGCAATTCGGAATGAATTCTGACGGTATTACTGAGAACGGAGTGAACAGTAACTAATGGCGCGTAATGTATTCATATGGAGAATTGTGAGAGTCAGTTCTCCACAGAGAAGTCCGTACAGATATCCGCGCATACCGATTTCCGGAATTACAGATAATACAAAATATGCACGAATACAGACACTGAGGATACTGTGCATCAGACATGCTCTGGATTTTCCAAGTCCGTTTAATATACTTGTCAGTGCTATATTCAGATATAAAAATGGACAGATATATGACATGGTTCGTATATAAATACCGGCAGTTTTACTGTGAAACAAAAAAATACCAAGAAAATCACCCGCAAAGATAAACAAAATTGTGCAGAAGCAGCCCAGAATCAGACAGACTCCGAAAATCTGCTGTATCACACAGCGGATTCGCTTTCGATATCCGAGGGCATGAAGCTCGGCAATGGAAGGGAGAAGCATTACAGCAGCCGAGTTCATGACAGTTGCGGGAAAGAGGATCAGTGGCAATGCCATTCCTGTAAAGATGCCGTAAATGCTTAGCGCTTCTTTGGAATCTAGCCCATACATCTGCAGTCTGGAAGGGATCATAATCACTTCTGTGCTGTTCAGCATAGTCAGCAGAACTTTATTTACAGTCAGAGGAACAGAAATTTCGAACAGATCTTTAAAAATCTGCCCGGCTTTTTTTATACCGAAGAAGGTATAATGTATTCTGTGAAAATACATACTTACACCAGAAAGAGAAATAAAAGCGGCGGCAGCCTCTCCGATGAGATTACCTCCGGCAGCAATCAGAGGAGTGACCGTACGGTTCTGTGAAAGAGTGACAAGATAGATAAGATAGCAGCCTCCTACGCGAAAAATCTGCTCCAGAAGCTGTACTCCTGCAGGAAATGAGGCCTGCTTTTTGCCAAAGTAATAGCTGTTGACACATGCATGCAGGGTACTGAGAGGAATACTGAAAGAAAGCAGCTGTATCAGTGCAGCTGTCTGAGGTTCTTTCAGGAACCGGACAGCCCAGAAGTCTGCGTAAGTATACAGGATCCATGCGGATAAAAAGGAAAATGCTGCAGAAAATATTGTACCTGCAATAAAATAGTCTCCTGCGTATCCGGAATCTTTCCTGATGCCGGCAGAAGCAGTGAGACGTGAAATGGCGGTCTGAATACCTGAAGAACAAATAGATATTGCCAGCAGCTGAAGAGGAATTACCAGCTGAAAAATTCCCAGTCCGTGCGCACCAATTGTATGAGAGAGGAATATTCTGTAAAAGAAACCGATGAGTCTGTTGAGCAGACCGGCAGCGGTAAGGAGTAAGGTTCCTCTGATAAAAAGCTTTTTTGACATAATGAAACTCCCTGAACTTGCAAATACGTCAGAATATCCCATGCCTGTGTCTGTGGAGGCACAGGGAGTATCCTGTAACGCTTTTACGTCAATATATGTCTAAAACAGCCTTGACAGAACTGACACTTTCTGGTAGAGTAGGAATGAAATCCGAGGGAAACACTGGGAATTAAGAACGAGGTGAGAAAATGAAACTGTCAACAAGAGCACGTTATGGCCTGAAAGCACTGATCGATCTGGGATTACACAGTGAGAATGATGCGGTGTCATTACAGAGCATTGCGGAGAGACAGGATATTTCCACAAGCTATCTTGAACAGCTTATGGCTATGCTTAAGAAAGCTGGTCTGGTAAAGAGCAGCAGAGGAGCTTATGGAGGTTACCAGCTTGGCAAGCCGGCAGATGAAATCTCGGTCGGTGAAGTTCTGCGTGTGCTGGAGGGCACTCTGGAAGCGGCAGCCTGTCCTGGGATTGAGAATGACGGAACCTGCCATGGCAGTGATGTGTGTGTGGCAAAACTCGTCTGGAAGAGAATTAATGACAGCATCACGAATGCTGTAGACACTCTGATGCTTGGTCAGCTGATCGAGGAAAGCAGGAGAGTACATGAGAAAAAAACAGCAGGTCTGGACACAAAGGAAACGGTGTCGGACATACTCAAATAAAACAGGAGGACAAAAAAATGGGAAAAATGATTTATCTGGACAATGCGGCAACGACTAAAACGGCACCGGAGGTTGTTCAGGCAATGCTGCCATATTTTTCGGAATTTTATGGCAACCCATCCAGTATTTATGATTTTGCAGGTAAGAGCAAGGAAGCGGTGACGAAAGGAAGAGAGCAGATCGCTGAAGTTCTTGGAGCAAAGAAAGAAGAGATTTATTTCACAGCAGGTGGTTCAGAATCTGATAACTGGGCTCTGAAAGCCACATTTGAAGCATATAAATCAAAGGGAAATCATATTATCACGACAAAAATAGAGCATCATGCGATTCTCCATACATGTGAATATCTGGAAAAACGAGGTGCCAGGATCACCTATCTGGATGTTGATGAAAATGGAATTGTAAAGCTTGATGAACTTGAGAAGGCAATCACACCGGAGACAATCCTGATTTCTGTGATGTTTGCCAACAATGAAATTGGTTCCATACAGCCGATCAAAGAAATCGGACGTATTGCAAAAGAACATGGTATTCTTTTCCATACAGATGCGGTTCAGGCATTTTGCCAGGTTCCGATCAATGTAGACGAGTGCAACATTGATATGTTAAGTTCCAGTGGACATAAGATCAACGGACCGAAGGGAATTGGTTTCCTGTATATCCGCAAGGGTGTTAAGATCCGTTCGTTTGTACATGGCGGAGCACAGGAACGTAAACGTCGTGCAGGAACAGAAAATGTTCCGGGAATCGTCGGATACGGTGCTGCTGCAGAACGGGCAAATGCTTCCATGAAAGAACGTACAGAAAAGGAAATTATTATCAGAGATCATCTGATCCAGAGAATCGAAACAGAGATTCCTTATGTAAAGGTAAACGGAGATCGTAAAAAACGTCTTCCGAACAATGTCAATATCAGTTTTCAGTTTATAGAGGGAGAATCCCTGCTTCTGATGCTTGATAATTATGGAATCTGTGCATCCAGCGGCTCTGCATGTACATCGGGTTCTCTTGATCCGTCTCATGTACTTCTGGCGATTGGACTGCCGCATGAAATTGCCCATGGTTCCCTGCGTATGACACTCAGTGAAGAGACTTCTATGGAGGATGTAGACTTTGTAGTAGACAGACTGAAAGAAATAGTAGCTCATTTAAGAAGCATGTCTCCACTATATGAAGATTTTATAAAGAAACAGAAATAAGTCGGCAGAATACCGGATAAACACAGTATTAACAGGACGATCAAGTCAGGATAACAGGAGGAAATACAAATGGCTTACAGTGAAAAGGTAATGGATCATTTTCAGCATCCACGTAATGTTGGAGAAATAGAGAACGCAAGCGGTGTAGGTACAGTAGGAAACGCAAAATGTGGTGATATCATGAGAATCTTTCTTGATATTGATGATGAAACGCATATCATCAGAGATTGTAAATTCAAAACCTTTGGATGTGGTGCTGCAGTTGCAACAAGTAGTATGGCGACTGAGATGGTAATGGGAAAAACAATCGAAGAGGCTATGGAGGTTACAAACAAAGCAGTTATGGAAGCTCTGGACGGACTTCCGCCGGTAAAAGTACACTGTTCTTTGCTTGCAGAGGAGGCAATCCATGCTGCGCTGTGGGATTATGCACAGAAGCATCATATTGAAATTAAAGGACTTAAGAAACCGAAGTCTGATATTCATGAGGGCGAAGAAGCGGAAGAGGAAGAATATTAAAAACTTTTCCGGGAACTTGATTTATTTGCAGTTTGAAATCATTATATCATATCATAAGGGAGGGCGGATGATACTTGTCATCTGCCCTGTGTTTTATATAGAGATTTTGTTACTGTGCCGTTTCATGAGCCTTTTTGTGAATGCGGAACGGACAGTGATTATTATTCTGCAGGAGGTAAAAATGACAGGACTTACTAATGAACAGGTGCAGGAGAGGATTGCGGAAGGAAAGGTGAATGCCAATGAAAACCCGAATACCAGAACGTACAAGCAGATTATTCTGGAGAATACACTTACATTTTTTAATTTTCTGAATCTGGTACTTCTGGTAATGGTGCTTTTTGTAAGGTCTTATAAGAATTCTATGTTTGTGGGAATCATCCTGATTAACACAGTTATCGGAATTGTACAGGAAATCAGGGCAAAGAAAACAATTGACAGGCTTGCAATCCTTACTGAAAGTAAGACGGTAGTCTTACGTGACGGGAAAAAATGGACTATTTCCACAGAAAAACTGGTACTTGATGATCTGATTTTTCTGAAAACAGGAGATCAGGTTCCGGCAGATGCGAAAGTGTTGGAAGGAAGTGTAGAGGTAAACGAATCCCTGTTGACAGGCGAATCAGATAATCTCGCAAAAAATCAGGGAGATGAGCTTTTTTCAGGCAGCTTTGTAACATCAGGAGAAGCCTGCTGCCAGGTAATCCATGTTGGGAAAGACAATTATGCTTCCAAGATTACGAGCGAGGCAAAAGAATTTAAACGCCATAATTCAGAGCTTCGTAATTCTCTGAATGCGATACTGAAAGTAATCAGTATCATTATTGTGCCGCTTGGTGCTATGCTTTTTTATAAACAGTATTATATTGTCGGAGATACATTAAAGGGCTCAGTTGTAAATATGGTTGCAGCAGTGCTTGGAATGATCCCGGAAGGTCTGGTTCTTCTTACAAGTGTGGCATTAACATTGGGTTCTATGGTTCTGGCAACCAAAAAAACTCTGGTACAGGAGCTTTACTGCATTGAAACCCTGGCAAGAGTTGACACACTTTGCCTGGACAAGACCGGTACGATCACAGAGGGAACGATGAAAGTTGAAGGGGTACAACTGTATAAGAAGGGAGAAAATACAGAGGAAAATTCTTCACTGGCTGCAGATGCGGAGAATGTACAGAATACAGAGACTGATATTTCAGAAGCAGACAGGGAAAAAGATAAACAGAAGCTTCGGGAAATTGATCACATCATGGGAAATCTCATGTCAGTTCTGCATGATCAGAATGCGACAGCAGATGCCCTCAGGAAAAAATTCCCTGTGAAATCTGATCTGAAACTTTCTCACGCAATTCCTTTTTCTTCTGACAGGAAATACAGTGGTGCCGTATTTGAAGAAAATGGAACCTACCTGATGGGAGCAGCACAATTTCTGTTTCCGGATGGAAATAAAGAGCTTCTCGAACACTGCGAAGTTTTTGCAAAAGAGGGGTTTCGTATTCTGATTCTTGCACACAGTGATCAGATGGCAGAAGGTTCGGAATGTCCACGTGATCTGGAGCCGATAAGTCTGTTTCTTATCACAGATGTAATTCGTGAGGAGGCACCGGATACACTGGCGTTTTTTGACAGTCAGGGTGTTGATCTCAAAGTTATCTCGGGAGACGATCCTGTGACAGTGTCTGCGATCGCAAAGAAAGCGAGACTGAAAAATGCTGATCATTATATTGATGCGACAACCATTACAACACCGGAAGAAATGCAGCGTGCAGTAGCAGAGTGCAGTGTATTCGGAAGGGTAACACCACAGCAGAAGAAACAGATGGTGCAGGCACTTCAGGCTCAGAAACACACGGTTGCAATGACCGGTGACGGTGTAAATGATGTACTTGCCTTAAAGGAGGCAGACTGCAGTATTGCCATGGCAGCAGGAAGTGATGCGGCCAAGAATATTGCAAATGTGGTATTGCTGGATTCAAATTTCGGCGCAATGCCCCATATTGTAAATCAGGGCCGCCGGGTAGTAAATAATATTCGAAGTGCAGCGTCAATGTTTTTGATTAAAACAATTTTTTCTGTCCTTCTGTCATTGATCACGATTTTCTTTGGAGATGCATATCCGTTTGAACCGATACAGATGTCTCTGATCAGTGCATGTGCGGTGGGAATCCCAACATTTCTGCTGACACAGGAAAATAATTATAATAAGATAGATCACACTTTCCTGAGACATGTATTTATGAATGCATTTCCGGCAGCGGTTACTATTACGGGATGTGTGTTTGCTGTTATGCTGGTTTGTCAGGACGTATATCATTCAAATGATATGTTGAATACAGCATGTGTTCTTGTTACCGGATGGAATTATATGTCTGCCCTGCGTACTGTTTATTCACCATTAAACACGTACAGAAAGGTAATTATCTATGGAATGCAGTTTGTTTTCTTTATCAGTGCGGTTATATTGCAGAAATTACTGACATTAGGCTCATTGGAGTTTGGAATGATCATTCTGGTATTTGTGCTTATGACATTTTCACCGATTCTGATAGAAACCATTACGTCATGGATCCGTCGGATCTATGAGAAATCTCTGGACAAGGAGGATGAAAACAAAGGATTCTTCGCAAGATTTCTGGAGAGAGTACAGAGATAAAAGAACAAAAATAATAAAAAAATAAGGACAATCTGTGTTGAAGTGCGGATTGTCCTTATTTGTGTTCTTACATA
Organism: Holdemanella biformis; assembly: GCA_963605995.1. Taxonomy (GTDB): domain Bacteria; phylum Bacillota; class Clostridia; order Lachnospirales; family Lachnospiraceae; genus Blautia_A. The sequence goes on from CAVCYJ010000037.1 coordinate 11,346, forward strand.
ATTGACTTATAGCCTTATTTCTTTCTGCACAGCCAGAAGCATCCGAATGCCGGAATCATCACACCCTTTGCTTCCATCTGATGCTCGGTGATAAGGTCTGTGTAGACACCATCATCTTCGTTGATCCATGCTACCTTATCCTGATCACTGAAGTTATAGATACCGATAAACTTCTCTTCATCATTCTCGCGTACGATCGCAAGAATAGAAGAGTCCCAGGTATCAATTGTGCGGAGAGATGCAGTCGTATTGAAGACGCTGTGAGTACTTCTGATATGCTCCAGATGATCCAGTGCGTGGAAAAGTTTACCCTGTACAGTATCAGCAATGTTTCTGTTCGGAGCAAGAGACCAGTTGAATTCTCCTCTGTGGAGATAACGGGAATCGGCTGCTTTGTTTGGGTCATTTTTGTAAGAGTAGTCATTTACCTGACCAATTTCATCACCGCTGTAGATAACGGGAATACCTGACTGAGAAAACATAAATGCATGAAGAGTAATATCATAACGGACACTTCTGTCCATACCTTCTGTATTTCCCTCAAATCCATATTTCTCAATGCCACAGAGAGATGCGGTAGTGCCGCAGAGCCTTGCATCACCCAGACGCGGATCATCGTTGTAAAGCTCGCCGCGGCCAAATGTATCCGGATATTTTCCTGTAAAGAAATCATTCAGGAATTTCTTATGAGGAACTTCTTCGACAGAGAAGTTCTTCAGGAAGTCGTAATCTAATCCCCAGCCGATATCATCATGGCAGCGCAGATAATTCTGGAATACATATTCAGCAGGAAGTGATCCGAGGATATCCAGCTGTCTGCGAAGAAGGGATACATCCTTGGTTGCGACTGTGTGCCAGGTACTTGCCATAGTAGTAACATTGTACAGAATATGGCATTCCGGTTTCTCGAGTGTGCCAAAATACGGAACAACCTTTTCAGGAGCCATAACAACTTCACCGAGAAGCAGAACACCCGGGCATACGATTTCGCAGATCATACGCATCATACGCACGATAGTGTGAACCTGAGGCAGGTTTCGGCAGTTTGTGCCAAGCTGCTTCCAGATGTAAGGAACAGCATCCAGACGGACGATATCAACTCCCTGATTTGCAAGATAGAGCATGTTGTAAACCATTTCATTAAATACAACCGGATTTCTGTAGTTAAGATCCCACTGATATGGATAGAATGTAGTCATAACATGTTTGTGAACATCATCTAACCATGTGAAGTTTCCCGGTGCAGTCGTTGGGAATACCTGAGGACAGGTTTGCTCATAGAGAGCAGGAACGTCATAGGAATCAAAGAAGAAATAACGATCCTGATATTCTTTCTCGCCTGCGCGTGCACGTTTCGCCCATTCGTGATCTTCGGATGTATGGTTCATAACGAAGTCAAGGCAGATATTAATACCCCGCTCATGGCACTTTGAAGTTAATTCGGAGAAATCTTCCATTGTACCAAGCTCTGGCTGAACAGTACGGAAATCGGCAACCGCATAACCGCCGTCACTCTTTCCTTCCGGTGATGCGAGCAAAGGCATCAGATGGAGATAATTGACATTACATTCCTGTACATAGTCAAGCTTCTCTTCCAGGCCTTTTAATGTATGGGCGAAGTTGTTTACGTACATCATCATTCCAAGCAGATCGTTGCGTTTATACCAATTCGGATCAGCTTCACGTTTCCTGTCAGCTTTTCTTAAAGCCGTATTTCTGTCATAATAAAAAGCTTTCATATTAGATGTCAGATCATTCAGGAATGTCATGACATCATCACGGTCCTGATATAATTCGCAGTACAGCCATTTCAGTTCATCATAATGTTTCTGAAAACGTTCATTATATATCGTAAGGTCGGCAGGAACTTCAAGCTTAAGAGGTTCTGTTTTGGAAGTTTCGACTTTGATCGGTTCCACCTTTGAAGTCTCTACCTTAACTGGTTCCGTTTTAGAGGTTTCCACCTTGATGGGTTCTACTTTGGAAGTCTCTACTTTGACTGGTTCTACCCTGGAAGTTTCTACTTTTAAAACTTCCGTTTCATGTTTTTGGACTGCTGATGAAGCGCGCTTCTTCTGAAGTCTTTTTTTTGCCATAATATTCCTCCCTGGTTTATAAATATTGTGTTACTGAGAACTGATCAACAGTAACATACTTACAAATCATTATAGTACATAGACTGCCGGGTAGGCAAGTTTTATAAAGAAATAAATTCCGGTTTGTGATTTTTGAATATGGTATAATACTCGAAACCACAGTATTCAAGCACCGCAGCTGCCTTATCAAAAGCATAAGCTATCTTGTCAGGCGCATGAGCATCTGCGCCAATCGTAATGATCTCACCGCCAAGCTCCCTGTAACGTTTTATAACTGCAGTACATGGATTTGGTTCGCCAAGCCCGTAATGGTATCCTCCGGTATTAAGTTCAATACCTTTTCCTATGGAGATCAGTTTTTTGAGAATCTCATCCAGGATATCTTTATATCGTCCGTAAGAATATTCACGGTTCCTGTTAGGACCATAACGAACAACATAATCAATATGTCCATAGACGTCAAATCCGTCATAAACGGAGATGTTCTCGAGAATTGATTCAAAATATTCCATATAACATAAGAATTCTTTGCGCCCTTCAAAAAAATCAGGATAGTAAGGGTCCTTTCCGTGAACAAGATGAGAAGAGCCGATGGTAAAATCAAACGGTGTCCGGTCAAGCAGAGAATTAAAGTATTCTGCCAGGTGCATCTGCAGTCCAAGTTCAATTCCGAAACGTATCTGGATTTTATCTTTGTATGTATCTGAAAGCTCTGAGATTTTCTTCTGATAGGAAGGAATGTCCAGAGAGAAGTCCAGACCGTCAGGAACTGCGGGATAATCCGGATCCAGATGCTCTGTGAAAGTGATTCCCTGCAAGCCAAGTTCCACTGCGCGTCGGATCATGGAATCCATGGGAGTGTCCGAATCAGCAGAAAAAGAAGAATGCATATGGCAATCCCATAATATTTGTTTGTTCATAAGTTCAGTCCTTTCATAAAATAAATGGTGTACAAGTATGCGGGGTGCCGCACCGATGCTATACACAGCAAAACGCACTGAAGAATGGCAAAAGCCAAATGACTGTAAATGTACTATAAATCGGATACAGAGAGAACGGATATGAAATAAAGTGGTGGCAATACCGATCTTTCAGGTGTGCTGCACACCCAGTATAGCATATAAATTACACTTTTTACTTAATTTTTATCGGTTTTTGGAAAATTGCTCTTGAATTTTTGTTTGGAATTATGTACAATACATTACAGGTTGATGATTCTTTAACGAACAAAGGATTACCATATTAACCACTTAATTCATAGGAGGAATTTTATCATGGCAGTAAAAGTTGCAATTAATGGTTTTGGACGTATTGGACGTCTTGCATTCCGTCAGATGTTTGGAGCAGAAGGATTTGAGATCGTAGCAATCAACGATTTAACATCTCCTAAAATGCTTGCTCACTTATTAAAATATGATTCAACACAGGGAAGATATGCTCTTGCAGATACAGTAGTAGCAGGAGAGGATTCCATCACAGTTGACGGAAAAGAAATCAAAATTTACGCAAAAGCTAACGCTGCTGAACTTCCATGGGGAGAAATCGGTGTAGACGTTGTTCTTGAGTGTACAGGATTCTATACATCCAAAGACAAAGCTCAGGCTCATATCGATGCAGGTGCTAAACACGTTATCATTTCCGCTCCGGCTGGAAACGATCTTAAGACAATCGTTTACAATGTAAACCATGAGACTCTTACAAAAGAAGACCACATCATTTCCGCAGCTTCCTGTACAACAAACTGCTTAGCACCAATGGCTAAAGCATTAAATGACCTTGCTGCAATCAAATCCGGTATCATGTGCACAATCCACGCTTACACAGGCGATCAGATGACACTTGACGGACCACAGAGAAAAGGTGATTTAAGAAGATCACGTGCAGCAGCAGTTAACATCGTTCCTAACAGCACAGGTGCTGCTAAAGCTATCGGTCTTGTTATTCCGGAACTGAACGGCAAATTAATCGGGTCTGCTCAGCGTGTTCCTACCCCAACAGGTTCCACAACAATCTTAACAGCAGTTGTTGAAGGAAACGTAACAAAAGAACAGATCAACGCAGCTATGAAAGCAGCTTCTAATGAATCCTTCGGATACAACGAAGACGAAATCGTATCCAGCGATATCGTTGGTATGAGATTTGGTTCTCTGTTCGATGCTACTCAGACAATGGTTCTTCCACTTGAGAATGGCACAACAGAAGTACAGGTAGTTTCCTGGTATGACAATGAAAACTCCTACACAAGCCAGATGGTTCGTACAATCAAACACTTCGGTAAATTACTGAACGCTTAATTTTCAGTGAGTGTAGAGGAATAGACTCCAACGAAGGGTCCGGTCTGATATGGACCGGATCCTTTTTGGCGCTATATCTATGTTACTGCCCATAAAATATGCGGTAACAGGCAAAGAATATTATGAAGGAGGCACCACAATGCTGAACAAAAAATCTGTTGATGATATTAATGTAAAAGGCAAAAAAGTTCTTGTAAGATGTGACTTCAATGTTCCGCTTCAGGACGGAAAAATTACAGATGAGAACCGTCTGGTAGCAGCTCTTCCTACAATCAAGAAGCTCGTTGCAGACGGAGGAAAGGTTATTCTCTGCTCCCACCTTGGCAAACCGAAGGGAGAACCGAAACCGGAATTATCTCTTGCACCGGTTGCAGTTCGTCTTTCTGAATTATTAGGACAGGAAGTTAAATTTGCAGCAGATCCGGAAGTAGTCGGACCAAACGCAAAAGCAGCAGTAGCTGAAATGAAAGATGGAGATATCATCTTACTTGAGAATACTCGTTATCGCGCAGAAGAGACAAAGAATGGTGAAGAATTCAGCAAAGAACTTGCTTCTCTCTGCGATGTATTCGTAAACGATGCATTTGGAACAGCACACAGAGCACACTGCTCTAATGTTGGTGTAACTAAATATGTTGATACAGCAGTTGTTGGTTACTTAATGCAGAAGGAAATCGACTTCCTTGGAAATGCAGTTAATAATCCTGAGAGACCATTTGTTGCTATCCTTGGCGGAGCTAAGGTTTCCAGCAAGATTTCTGTAATCAATAACCTTCTTGATAAAGTTGATACACTTATCATTGGCGGTGGTATGTCTTATACTTTCTCAAAAGCAAGAGGCGGACATATCGGAACATCTCTCTGCGAAGATGATTATCTTCAGTATGCATTAGATATGATGGAAAAAGCAAAGGAGAAAGGTGTAAAACTCCTTCTTCCGGAAGATAACAGAATCGGAGATGCTTTCTCAAACGACTGCAATATCAAAATTGTTAAACGTGGTGAGATTCCGGACGGATGGGAAGGAATGGACATTGGACCTGAAACAGAGAAAATCTTCTGCGATGCTGTAAAAGATGCTAAGACAGTTGTATGGAACGGACCGATGGGCTGCTTTGAAATGCCAAACTTCGCTCATGGTACAGAAGCTGTTGCCAAAGCGCTTGCTGAAACAGATGCTACAACAATTATCGGTGGCGGTGATTCTGCAGCAGCAGTTAACATCCTTGGCTATGGCGACAAGATGACACATATCTCCACAGGTGGTGGTGCGTCTCTTGAATTCCTGGAAGGAAAAGAACTCCCGGGTGTTGCGGCAGCAAACGATAAATAAGCGGGTATTGAGCAATATATAATAACGTCCCACAGGGACACTAAGGAGATAAGATTATCATGGCAAGAAAGAAAATTATCGCTGGTAACTGGAAAATGAACATGACACCAAGCGAAGCCGTTAAATTAGTAGAAACATTAAAACCATTAGTAGTTAATGATGAAGTAGACGTAGTATTCTGCGTACCTGCAATCGACATTATTCCTGTAGTAGAAGCTGCTAAAGGAACAAATATCCAGGTTGGCGCTGAGAATATGTATTTTGAAGAAAAAGGAGCATACACAGGAGAAATTTCCCCTGCAATGCTCGTAGATGCAGGCGTTAAATACGTTGTTCTCGGACATTCCGAGAGAAGAGAATACTTCGGAGAAACAAACGAAGACGTTAACAAGAAAGTTCTTAAAGCTTTTGAACATGGAATCACACCGATCATGTGCTGCGGTGAAACTCTTACTCAGAGAGAGCAGGGCGTGACAATGGACTTTATCCGTCAGCAGGTTAAAGTTGGATTCCAGGGTGTTACAGCAGATCAGGCAAAGACAGCAGTTATCGCTTATGAGCCAATCTGGGCAATCGGAACAGGAAAAACAGCTACAACTGAGCAGGCTCAGGAAGTATGCGCCGGTATCCGTGACTGCATCGCTGAAGTTTATGACGAAGCTACAGCAGAAGCAATCCGCATCCAGTACGGCGGATCTGTAAATCCTGCAACAGCACCTGACTTATTCGTTCAGAATGATATCGATGGCGGTCTTGTAGGCGGTGCTTCTCTGAAAGCTGATTTCGGAAAGATCGTAAATTATAAATAAGAATTATAAATTCAAAACAGATTATATATAGATAATCTTTGTGGCCAAATTGAAAAAGACCTGTCAGCTGTAGCTGTCAGGTCTTTTTGTAACACTTCAGGAATGGCTATAGATATCTGGATTCGGGAA
>CAVCYJ010000038.1:0-17718 GCA_963605995.1 Holdemanella biformis
GCGTGTACTCTTACAGTATCACCTGTGTTGAATGCCGGTACTTCAGCTTTTAACTGAGCTGCTTCGATGTTTTTGATAATTTCGTTCATTTTATTCTCTCCTGTTCTTATATGGATGTTCTTAATACTTATTCTGTAACAGAGGACCATCTTTTTTCACAACATTTGTGATTATACTATATCAGCCGGTATATTGCAATACTTTTTTGCAGATTTAGAAAGTTTAGAAAGTTACCGGTAATATTACCAGCAGATTACTTCACAGCCCGTCTCCGTGACCAGAACTGTTACTTCCCACTGTGCGGAAGGAAGTCCGTCCTCTGTCCGGACTGTCCACTCATCAATCTCATCTGTATAAATTTCGTCACTTCCCATATTTACCATCGGTTCAATCGTAAACATCATACCCGGCACCATCAGAACACCCGTATTCTCTTCCGAAACGAAACTTACCCACGGATCCTCATGAAACTCAAGTCCAACACCATGTCCTCCGATTTCCCTGACTACAGAATAGCCGTTCTCTACCGCATGTTTATGAACCGCACTTCCCATATTTCCAATTGGAGTCCATGGTTTCACCTGTGCAATTCCCAGTTCCACACATTCTTTGGTAACTCTGACCAGCTTCTCCTTCTCAGGACTCACCTTACCGATACAGAACATTCTGGATGAATCAGAATAATAGCCGTTATAAATCGTAGAAACATCTACATTGACGATATCGCCTTCCTTCAGGATCTGTTCCTCATCCGGGATTCCGTGGCATACAACCTCATTTACAGAGGTGCACACACTCTTCGGAAAACCTTCATAATCAAGAGGTGCGGGGATTCCTCCGTGTCTCACGGTTTCTTCATGTACCCATCTGTTGATCTCTTCTGTCGAAACACCCGGTCCGATATGCTCTGCCACATAGTCAAGAACTGCAATATTGATCTTACAGCTCTCTTTAATCTTCTCAACCTGTTCCGGGGTCTTGATCAGACTGCGGTCTACGACTGCGTACCCTTTCTGCTTCATCATTTCCATTTTTTCATCAAACGCCTCATGGCATTTTTTATATTTCTTACCACTTCCACACCAGCATGGATCATTTCTTCCGATTTTTAAAGACATGATATGTTCCTCTTTCTTCTTATGTTGGGTACAGTGCAGCATTTTTCAGGAGATACTGATCCACAATTTTCTATAAAACCAGCATTTTCCTGTAACAAGCCATGTACTGTTTTATCATATCACATTTTTCATAAAAAGTGTGAAGTGTTATTGGTAAAATTATTCGTTTTCCTGTCTGCGTGTGAACAGTAACATCTGCGTCTCCAAAAGAAAATCCAGCAGTTTAATTGCTGCTGGATTTTTCGTAATCCGTGTCTGTGCCTGTATCTGTATCTGTTGTTGAATCTATAGTTGTGTCCGTGGTCGAATCTGTATTCATGATCTGGTTAAGTTCGCTGATCATCTCATCATCTTTCAGGCGGAACTTGACTTCTACCCTTCTGGATGCATCTTTATCCTCGTTTCCGTTTGAATCAAGAACCGGGTTTGCGGATCCGTGTCCGTTTACGGTCAGATAATTCTGCAGCTCTGAAATTTCATCAGAACTTAAAAAGTTCTCACGGATCTCTGTCAGATACTGTGCAACAGCCAGCGAACGTTTCTGGGAAAGCTCCAGATTATAATCATAATCTCCATCCGTATCTGTATATCCGTCAATAATGATCTCTGCCAGATATTTCTTGTAATCATCCTGAAGCAGTACCTTGCAGTAGATCGGCAGAATGCTGGCAAGTTCTTCCTTGCCTTCATCTGTAAGTTCCGACTTATCATAGTCGAACAGTACATTCGCATTTAACGTCAGGGCACCTGTCTGCGCATCAATATCAACGCTTACATTATTCTTTGAAAATTCTTTCTGGAGTGCCTCAATAACATCCGCTTTTACACCGATAATATTGTCAATTTTCTTCTGCTGTGTGGCAAGAAGAGAGGTTTTCTCATCCAGGTCTGACTGCTGCTGATCCAGTGTAGCCTGCTGTTCCTTCAGCTGTGCCGCCAGCTCTGCCAGCTGTTTTTTCTGTTTATCCAGCTGCTCATCCTGTGAACTTATCTGGCTGTCCTTTTGATCCAGTTCCGTCTGCTGTGCAAGGATCTCTGTTGTATACTGCTCCTGCAGTGCAAGCTTATCATCCCGTTCTTTAATACTTTCATTATAACTCTTCTGTGCCTGAAAAAGTGTCACACACATGATCAGAATGAAAAGGAGCAGTACACCGGCCATCATATCAGAATAAGATCGCCAGACATTAAATCCGCTGTCATCTGATTTCTTTCTTCTGCGCATAGTTCTCTCCTTTTCTTATCTGAATAAACTGAACTTACCTTTCTGGTTTTTTGAAATATTTTTCATGTTTCTGTCCATTTCCTCAAGAAAACTCTCCTGACGTTTTTCCTGTTCTTCAATAAGTCTGCGCACCTCATCCATTGATTCCTGCTGATCTGCTTTTCCGGAAGTAAGGTAAATATTGTCACTGTCTTTCTGAACAGAAACATCTGACAGAAGTCTGCGCACTTCATCCATCGTCTGACAGGTCATTTTCTGACAGCTTATAAAATCATTCAGTCTGCTGCCAAGTTCCTCAACCAGCTTCTGATTTACCCTGAGCACATCCTCTCCTGCCCGATTTGCAGAAGAAACCCTTTCCATACCCTGAGTTGCAGTCTCCACATATTTCTGCATTGTCTGATTGCAGGCAACCCAGAATCTGGCAGAGGTTTTCTCCGATTCGTGCAGATAATCCGCAATCCGCTGATAATCCTGCTGCTGCATTTTCTGGATCTCCTGACTGTCCTGGGTGATTTTTACAGCCGCAGACATATAGCTATTCTGTATCCTGCCCAGTTCATCCACAATTTTTTTCATGGATTCGCTCTGCTTTTCATAGGATTCATTTAACTGATCACTCATTGCCTGATACAGATTCGTCGTATAATCTGTATTTTCTTTCTGTGCCTTCTTAAGCTGTACAAGTGCATCATTGAAATCCCCGAACTGTATTTTGAAGGAACTGTTCATTTCCTTTAAAAATGAACGCAGGATTTCCTGCACCATATCTTCCTGGCATTTCGTTACAGATTCCGTCAGGGCATCAATGGATTCATTCATCTTCTGAAAAGTCGGGCTGATGGCTTTCTCGAAGCTTTCTGCCATCTGTGAAGTAAGCTGTTCTGCCATCTGTTTCATGGCCTTTGTCTGTACCTTCTGGCTTGCAAGCATCAGATTTCTGGATTCACTCTCTGCAGCCGGAAGTACATAAAGATGAAATTTTTCCAGAAAATTCTGCAGTTTTCCATCCATATCCGCATAGACACTCTTCATTCCCGAGCTGTAGATCAGAGCAAATGCAATTCCGTAAATAGAGGTAAGGAATGCAACCTTAATCCCCTCCACCAGCGCAGACACAGAGGTGGTCATCGTTTCGTAGCTGGACGGTTCAAAACTCTTTAATCCCCATACCAGACCGATAAATGTGCCAAGGATACCAAGACTGGTAAAAATATCCGGTGCCATCTCCAGAATCTTCTTATGTACATGAAGATCAATCTCATCTTCATTTATGTACTCTTCAATGCCACCTACGCCTTCCTGATTCTTACTCATGGAATCAATAAAGTTCTCCATCCGCTCATCCAGATATTTGTGGTCAAAAATCCCTTTCAGGCAGGAAAGATCTTCACTTTTTGCTTTTCCAGGCATCTTAAATATGCCGGTAAGTTCCTGTGTTCCCCTCGCAAATGCCTGTGCAATACCATCCACCCGGAACATTCCCGCAAATAATCCCGCCAGATAGATCACCGTCATAATGGCAAGAAATGCAAAGTTATATACCATCGTGCTGACTGAGCCTTTTCCGGTAAGCAATGTCATTGCAATACATCCCCCAAGAACTGCCAGAAAAAGTACAGTATTCATAATCCGTTTGCCCATAATACACCTCCTGTGGTTATTTACAAATAAATGCATAAAATTACAGACAATTCCTTTTTCTTTTGTAACTGTTCACTACCTTCACAGTTACGAGTCAAAATCCATTGAAAATCGCCTGCGGCGATGGGATGAATAGTAGACTGCTGAATAGTTACTTTCGTTTATCATATCACAATGGCATATCAGCCACAAGTGAAAATGCTGTGTTCTATCGCAATCCTCTAAAATAAAAGTGACAGAAAACCAGTCTCGCAGACCAGTTCCCTGCCACATATTGCCAGATAATTTCTGTATTAATAAACCTTATCTTCTTCCAGAAACCGCGCCTTGCCGTCTTTTACCTCAATCAGATTGATGCTGCAGTTCGGCGGAACACATCCGTGCCAGAAATGCTCATGATCCCGATAGATATTCTGGAGCAGTGCACGGACTGCACATCCATGGGAGGAAACAAGAACTGTCTTGTCTGACAGCGCAGGATCCGTGGTTTTTTCACGCCAGAAATCCCCCGTGCGTTTCAGGATATCAGAAATATCCTCTCCGTTTTCAGGACGTTTAAACTTCAGCGGATCTGTAAAAAAGATTTCCATTTCGCGGCTGATGATTTTTCCCTGTTCATCCTTAAACTGCGTTCCTTCAAGAACCCCGAAATCAATCTCCTGGATTCTCTTATCTTCGATAAAAGGAATATCTCTGTCTCTCAGCACATACCGCGCAGTCTGTTTTGCCCTTGTCAGAGGACTGGTAAAGCAGATATCAAAATGTACGTCTTTTAATGCTTCACCGGTCTTCTTCGCAAGTTCAATTCCTTCGGGAGCAAGGGGAATATCCATTGCCCCCTGCACCTTCTTCAGTTTATTCCACTGAGTCACCCCATGTCTTAATACGTAAAGTAACATTAACTTCTCAGCTCGATTCCAAGGTCAGTCAGACCATTTAAGATTTTCTTCATTGCTGCTGTGATCTCACTCTCTTTGAGAGTCTTGTCATGATGACGGAATACCAGGGAATAAGCCATTGATTTATATCCGGCTTTGATCTGGTTTCCTTCGTAGATATCAAATAACTGATAGCTCTCCAGGATCTTTCCGCCTCTCTGTGTAAGAACATGCTCGATCTGTCCTGCAAGAACAGTTTTCGGAACAACCATACTTAAGTCACGGGTTACTGCCGGATATTTGGCGATTCCTGTATATTTGTGATTGAAGCCTGCAAACTCAAGGATGGTAAGGATATCGATCACTGCGACATATGCTTTCTCACCGATTCCATAAGTATCAGCTACAAGAGGATGAACCTCTCCAAGATATCCTACAACTTTGCCGTCATAGATCATGTTTGCCTGTCTTCCCGGATGGAGGTAGGTCTTGGCGCTGTTCGGGTCGTAATCTACTTTATCTCTCATGCCGATCTTTTCAAAGAACTCCTCGCAAACACCCTTCATATCAAAGAAATCACCGTTTCCATACATACCAAGTGTGAAGTGCATACGTTCATCCGGAAGTTCTGTCAGAGGGAGGGAATGCGGACGATATACATTGCCGAGTTCATAGAGACGGACATCCTTATTTCTTCTGTTATAGTTTGTTGCCAGAGAACTGAGCATACCATTTAAGGTGGTAGTCCTCATTATACTGTAATCTTCTCCCAGAGGGTTGCTGATGACAATTGCCTGACGAAGTTCGCTGCCAGCCGGAAGCCTTAATTTGTCAAATACCTTCGGGCTTTCAAAGGAGTAGGTCATTCCTTCGGAGAATCCGCAGTATTCAGCAATATCACGTGCTACAGATTCGATACGAAGCTTGAACGGAAGTTTACCTGTAGTAGCTTCTCCTGTAGGAAGTGTTGTCGGGATCTTGTCATATCCGAAGAATCTGGCAACTTCCTCTGCCACATCAGCTACATAATGGATATCCTGGCGGAAAGTAGGAGCTACGATCTCGTTTGTATCTTTGTCATAAGTCAGCTCTACTTTCGCAAGGTATGCAAGCATTTCTTCCGGTGTCAGGTCTGTTCCCAGAAGTGCATTGATCTTTTCAGGCTCAAACGGAACTCTGGATGGCTCTCTTACTTCGCTGCACACATCGACCATTCCGCCTACGACCTCGCCTGCTCCAAGTTCTTCCATAAGCTGGCAGGCTCTGTCGATCGCTGCCTGTGCATTGTTCGGGTCAAGACCTTTCTCGAATTTACCGGAAGCATCTGTTCTCAGACCGATTCTCTTGGAGGAAAGACGGATGTTTGTTCCGTCAAAGCAGGCTGCTTCGAAAAGAACTGTCTTTACATTGTCCGTGATCATGGAGTTCTCACCACCCATGATACCTGCAATACCGACTGCTTTCTCACCGTCGCAGATCATCAGTACCTGATCATCCATGGTGCGTTCCTGTCCGTCAAGTGTCACGAACTTCTCATCGTTCTTTGCACGGCGTACAACGATTTCTTTTCCTGCGATGGTATCCAGGTCATAAGCGTGCATTGGCTGTCCAAACTCTTCCATTACATAGTTTGTAATATCAACAAGATTGTTGATCGGGCGGATTCCGTTGGCTGCCAGACATCTCTGCATCCATTTAGGGGACGGTCCGATTTTGACATTCTTTACGACTCTTGCACAGTAACGCGGACAAAGCTGCGGATCCTCTACTGTGACCTTCACATAGTCAGATGTTTTTTCATCATTTCCTTTGCATTCTACTACAGGAGGGCAGAATTTCTTATCAAAAGTTGCTGCTGCTTCTCTTGCAATTCCAAGTACACCATAACAGTCTACACGGTTGGAGGTGATCTCATACTCAAATACAACGTCATCCAGTCCCAGTGCTTTGATGGCACTCTCACCTACAACAGCATCTTCAGGGAAAATATAGATTCCGTATTCCGGTGCTTCCGGATACATTTCTCTTGTGCTTCCCAGTTCCTCGATAGAGCACATCATACCGCAGGATTCGATTCCACGGAGTTTGCCTTTCTTAATCTCGATTCCGCCGGGAGTTTTCTTTCCGTCATGTCCGCCGGCTACACGTCCGCCGTCAAGAACAACCGGAACCTTGTCTCCTTCTTTTACATTCGGAGCACCTGTAACAATCTGTACGGATTCTGTTCCGATGTTTACCTGGCAGATGATCAGTTTATCTGCGTCAGGATGTTTCTCAATCTTGTCGATCTGTCCGATCACAATTTTGTCCAGATCTGCATCCAGTTTCTCGAAGCCTTCCACCTTTGTTCCTGTCAGTGTCATGGCATCTGTATATTCCTGTGCTGTCACATCAAGATCCGGCACATACATTTTAATCCAAGATAATGAAGTATTCATTTTGTTAATCCTCTTTCTATTATATTTAGAACTGTTTCAGGAAACGAATATCGTTCTCATACAGAAGTCTCATATCGTCGATCTCGTATTTCAGAAGTGCGATACGCTCAAGACCTACACCAAATGCGAATCCTGTATATTCTTCAGGATCAATTCCGCACATACTTAATACGTTCGGATGAACCATACCGCAGCCAAGGATTTCAATCCATCCGGAGCCTTTACAGAAACGGCATCCTTTGCCGCCGCACTTGAAGCAGGATACGTCTACCTCTGCGCTTGGCTCAGTGAACGGGAAATGATGCGGTCTGAATTTTGTCTTTGTCTCAGGTCCGAATAATTCCTGTGCAAATTCCTGCAGAGTTCCTTTAAGGTCTGCAAAAGTGATATTCTTATCAATAACAAGACCTTCGATCTGATGGAAAGAAGGAGAATGTGTTGCATCTACTTCATCGGAACGGAATACACGCCCCGGAGCGATCATACGGATCGGCAGTTTGCCCTGTTCCATAGCACGCGCCTGAACCGGTGAGGTCTGGGAACGAAGAAGGATAGAATCATTGATAAAGAAAGTATCCTGCTCGTCACGCGCCGGATGATTCTCAGGGATGTTCAGTTTCGTGAAGTTGTAGTCTGCATATTCTACTTCCGGTCCTTCCACTACTTCATATCCCATACCGATAAAGATACGTTCTACTTCTTCCAGAGCGATCGTGTTTGGATGACGATGACCGATCTTCGCTTTCTTTGCAGGTAAAGTAACGTCAATAACTTCCTGTTTCATCTTCTCTTCGCGAACTGCCTCTTCCAGTTTCTGCTTAGATTCGTCAAGCAGTGCTTCAATTCTGCTTCTTGTTTCGTTTACAAGCTGTCCGACCTTCGGGCGTTCTTCAGGAGCAACATCCTTCATGCTCTTTAAGATTGCTGTCAGCTCACCTTTTTTTCCAAGGTATGATACACGTACTTCATTCAGTTTGTCCAGGCCTTCGGATTCATCGATCCGTTTTCTGGCTGCTTCAGCCAGTTCCTGAAGTCTTTCTTTCATATCCATGTCTTTTCTTTCTCCTTTATCTTGTAATAGCAGGATTCTTTGTCTCAGTGCGATCGTGCCCGGAGGGCTTTCTTATATCGCAGGAACATTGCGGAGCAATTCTCCTGTGACATAAAAAAACTCCGTCCCAATAAAGGGACGGAGTAAAATATCCGCGGTACCACCCTGCTTCCTGTATCTTCTACAGGCTCTCGGTCTGCTTAACGCGCAGGAACGTCATTTCCTACTGCTGTTTCAGAAATGCGGCTCCGGTGGGAAATTCAGGAAATATCTGAACCTGAGGCAGCTTCCAGCCGATGACTTCCTCTCTCTGTCGGAAAATAAATCCCTGTGAACACCTTCTAAGCCTTTCATGATTATCAACATCTATAATCATGCCACAGACTAAAAAATCTGTCAAGTGTCATTTTCTTTTTTCTCTGCTGCCTCCGGAAGCAATTCCCGGGATTTCTCTTCCTGTTTCTCAGACTGCCAACGCTCTTTTTCATGATTCAGCATTCCCTTTACAGACTTGTGTGCAAGCCGGAATTCCTTTTCAAAATATGCATTGATCTCTGCGCCGTACAAAAGCAGGTTCATACAGATATACAGCCATACCATGACCATGATGATCGTCGCGAGATTTCCGTACATATTGCTGAAGCCCGGAAAAATCTCAAAATAAAATGAAAATCCATAGGAAAAGCCGGACCATGCAATCGCTATGATCAATGCACCCGGAATCTGGCTCTTAAATGTGGCCTTTCTGTTCGGAAGAACCTTATACAACATAAGAAACACTACAAACAGCACGCCAAATACAAGCAAAGTTCTTGCTCCCAGGATTCTGGCGATCATGCGCCCCAGAAATGGCACATATCTTGTCAGTGCTATCTGAATCTCATTACCCAGTACCAGTAAAAGCAAGGATATGATCAGTGCGATCACCAGCGACATTGTATAAAACATTGCGTAGATTCTGGTGAACAGCCAGTTACGTGTTTCCTTCACATGGTAAATCGTATTCAGTCCATTGATGATAGACTGCATTCCCTTTCCGGCAGACCACAGCGCAACCAATGCGGAAAGAGGAACGATCGCCGTACTCCTCCTGTACACATCCACTACAATCCCAAGTACAAAACTCTGAAGGTTTTCAGGAATAAATGCAATGATTGCATCACGGACCACATTATACGTCAATGGTGTATATCTCACCAGTGTAGTCAGAAACAGAATACACGGAATGAAAGACATGATCAAAAAATATGCCGCCTGTGTTGCATAAGCTCCGACATGATCCCCGGATACGCGGTTCATAAATCCCAGTATCAGGTCCATGATCGACCGCTTTTCCTTTTTCTTCCCCATAAATCTCTCCATTCTGTCAGTTTAACCGAATCAAGTAAGTCCCCTGCTTCAATTGCGAAAAGCAATAAGCAGTGGGTGGGGACTTGCTTGTATCAGGAGTGGTACAAGCCACTCCTGATAAACTGCGGAGCAGTTATTCGGTTATGAGCAAGTAGCGAAGCGGATTGCGAATATCCGCTTGACCCAATTACTGAACAGTTACCGGCACTTCTACTTCCTGATATAAAAACGATAGGATGTCACGGAATCATACTGTTCCCCTGCATTCAGAACCGGCGAATGAAAGTTCTCCACATTAACAGCATTTGGCTCGACCTGTGTTTCCAGACAGAATGCATCTCTGCAGTCGTATATATGACCATTTTTGCCTTCTTCATGTTTCACGAAATTTCCTGTGTAGAACTGCACACACGGGCAGTCAGAAGCAACATCCATGGCAATGCCGCTTTTGTCACTGTATGCCGTGGCGATCAGTCTTGTATTTCCCTTTGCGTAATTATCTGTTACATAATTATGGTCGTATCCGCCTGTAAACTTCAGCTGCTCAAAATCAGCATCAACATCAAGTCCGATCTTCTTGGCTGTTCTGAAATCCATCGGAGTTCCTGCAACTTCTGCATAACCCCCCGTCGGAATAGAATGGCTGTCAGCAACAGGTGTATAGTATTTTGCGTGAAGGGTAAGATACTGTTCCATTGCAGTTCCGCTTCCCTCACCATTCAGATTGAAATAAGAATGATTCGTCATATTTGCAATCGTTGGCTCGTCACAGATACCCTGGTAATGTATCTTCAGCTCATTCTCTTCTGTAAATTCATATTTGACACATACCTCAAACTCTCCGGGATAGCCGTTCTCTCCGTCCGGACTGATACGGTTAAATACTACACTGTTCTTATCCTGGGAAATCTCCACTGCTTTCCAGAGTTTCTTCTCAAAGCCATCCGGTCCGCTGTGAAGGTTATTATCATTCTCATTCTGTGCAAGGACCACTTCTTTGCCATTAATCAAGAACTTTGCTCCGCCAATACGGTTGCCGCTTCTTCCGATCGTGGCACCGAAAAAACATCCATTCACTTCATAGGATGCCAGATCATCATATCCAAGTACCACATCTGTCAGCGTACCTTCTTTATCCGGCACACATACCTTTACAAGGATCGCTCCAAAATCTGTCACCTCTGCATATGCTCCGGATTTATTTTCAAGATGATAAAGCTTTACATTCTCTCCTGTCTGTAATACACCAAATTTCTTCTCGGAAACACTCATTGTCCCTAACCTCCCGTGTAATATATTTCTATCACTGAACTATTGCCCGATGGCAGCTACATGCATAACCGAAAGCCTGTCCGATATCTGCATTTTCTCTCATACAGATACTTTTCTCAATTTCCAGAACTTTCACAGAACAAAAAAGAGCCTGCATCCGGCTCCCTTTTTACAGTTCCCGAAATGCCGTTCCCTTCCCATTGACGCCTAGCCGCAGCTAGGTGGGTACTCTCAACAGACATTCTGCCTTCCGCTGCATAATGACGGCCTGACATCCAGCCTGCGATATTGGGTTCCCGTTGAAGTCGATGTAGGTTCAAAAAAAGAAGGGGCCTCGCACATCTCAGGATACTGACTTGTTCTTAACTGTTTTTCATTATACTCTAGTATATACGCTTTTTCAACAGAAAATATGTATTATTTTTATTTTTTGATTTCGAGAATATCTCTTACAGCCTCCGGCATATCCGCTGCGTCCACAACTCTGTCATGAAGCACCGGTGCTGTACGGATCGTTTCAACCGCCTGCGGCAGCTTCACTCCGGAAAGGCTGCTCAGTTCATCTGCCAGCGCAAAATCATCTTTACCCTCTGTATGAATACCAAGAGCTTCCATTACACTTCTCGTAAATTTATACGGACTTGCTGTAGACGCGATAACCGTTAGTGTGGTATCCTTTGTATCCGCTTTATATTTATCATATACACCGGCGGCTACAGCTGTATGGGTATCGATCACATATCTGCTCTCTTTGAAAATCTTTCCGATTGTTTCCGCTGTTTCTTCTTCCGTGCAGTAATTGCCATAGAAGTCTGAAAGCTGTGCTTTCATATCATCAGTGATCGTATATTCGCCGCCTGCTGCCAGAGACTGCATCAGTTCCGCACATTTCTGCGCATCGCCGCCCGCAATACGGTAGATCAGACGTTCCAGATTGCTGGAGATCAGAATATCCATAGACGGTGATGTTGTAAGGATAAACTCCCGTTTTCTGTCATAGGTTCCTGTACGGAAGAAATCATACAGAACCTTATTATCATTGGATGCACAGATCAGCTTATGAACCGGAAGTCCCATCTGCTTCGCATAATAGGCAGCAAGAATATTTCCGAAGTTGCCTGTAGGCACCACAATATTAATTTCCTGTCCGTCTTTAATCTTTCCCTGGCGTACAAGAGACGCATAGGCATACACATAATAAACGACCTGCGGTACCAGACGGCCGATGTTGATAGAGTTTGCAGATGAAAACTGAAATCCTGCCGCATCCAGTTCTGCTTCCAGTTCTTTATCATTAAACATCTTCTTTACTGCTGTCTGCGCATCATCAAAATTACCTGTAATTCCCACAACATAAGTATTATTGCCCTTCTGAGTCACCATCTGTTTCTCCTGGATCGGGCTCACACCGTGTTTCGGGTAAAATACTATGATCCTGGTTCCCGGTACATCTGCAAAGCCTGCCATTGCAGCCTTACCTGTATCTCCCGAAGTTGCAGTAAGGATGACAATCTCATTCTTTACCTGGTTCTTCTTTGCAGCTGTAGTCATCAGATGTGGGAGAATTGATAATGCCATATCCTTAAATGCAATCGTCGCGCCATGATAAAGCTCAAGAAAATAAGCTCCGTCCGCTTCATGAAGCGGTGCGATCTCCTTTGTGTCAAATTTGTCATCATAGGCATTATTAATGCAGTTTTTTAATTCCTCTTCTGTAAAATCAGTAAGGAAACGTTTCATCACCTCATATGCAGTTTCCTGATAGCTCATCTTCGCCAGTTCGTCCACAGGGACATCCAGCTTCGGGATCACTGTTGGCACAAATAACCCGCCATCCTCAGACAGACCCTTCAAAATAGCCATAGAAGCTGTTACGGTTTCTTCTTTTCCTCTTGTGCTTTTGTATAATACCTGCATGATATATCCTGCCTTTCCAAAGTTATATTATAACAACCATTCTGTAACTGTGAGGGTACTGAACAGTTACACTCATTTATTTTGTCAGTCGAGGACATTATAGCATATGCTTTAACAAAATACCATACTGAATTTACAACAGAAAAGTACAGGCTTATCCTTTTTTCCGGGAACCGCCTGTACCTGTATTCTTTTCGCCGTTTATGATTCTGACGTATTTTTTTCTGCGTCAGGATATTTATAAAATTCATGGACTCCATATTTGAAGAGTCTCTGCAGATTTTTTTCAAACCAGGAAACATTGTGATCCTCGGCCTCTGATTTCTGTATGAAAAAGAGTGCTCCTTCTGAATAGTCAACACCTTCCAGAGCTTCCCTGACAGCTTCCTTTGTTTCATCCGTGATACTTACCTCATAAATCCGTCCGTCATATGTCGGTGAAAACTGCGGCACTCCGTCTATCCGCTGCCATACCACTTCTGTAACTGTATCCGGGAATTCGTCATTCTTCATACGGTTCATGATCACATTCGCAACCAGCACCCGTCCCTTTACATCTTCTGTTCCCGCTTCAGCCTCTACAATGCGCAGCAGCGTATCATAGTCTTCATCCGACATCAGAGAAGCACTTGCAGAAAGCGCAGCTGTCCTGGCAGAAAGTGCGTTGATTTCGCTCTCCATGGAAGAACTGACATCAAATTCCGCCACATCATCTTCAACCACCTTGATACGCTGACCGATCATCACCTGCTCACAGGAGGTTCCAATACGTGATACAGCTTTTTTCCGGGAAGCCGTACCATTTATCCCGGATACTACACCCACAACTCCGGTCGGAAACACATCCGTCTTATCAGACCTGTCGGAAGAAATTTCATCCGTACCTTCGGAAGCTGCATATACCTGATTGCCATCACTGTGATCTGCCATTCTGCCGCCTGCCGTAAACGCACCTGCCGTGCACACACATACTGCAATCAGTGCCAGGCTACGAACCGGATTACCATATCTTCTGTCTGCTCTTTTTTTTAATTTCATACTTTCCATTCCCTGCATTTTTATAACCATAAAGCAACTGTGCCACACCCTGACAGTTATATACCAGACATCTGTAAAGATAATAACATAATACCGCCAGATATACAGTTACATTATGAAGCTTAATATTGTAACATTTTTGTAATTTATAAGAAAATTATATTTAATATATTAGATTTTGTCAAGGTTTTTTTATATTTTCGTAATAATTATGACCTGCAGATATGTCTGGTACAACGAAAATCAGGTAACCGCCACATTGACGCAGATACTTAATTTTCGCTGTACTGGTCAAGTGGATATGCACAATTCTCGTGCAAGCACGAACGGCTTTTTGAGCTTTTAACCCTGATATTATGACATTACAGTTATTATAATTTTCAGCCTCTCTTTCGTCAATCAGATTCATTCGCATTAATTCGCCCCAATCAGCAGTCAAAAAAAGAGACTCCTTTTTATGGAATCTCTTTTTCCTGTACAGTCCCTGTTCATCCCTTCTGTCCGCAGATCAGAAAAAGGGGTGTAGGATTATAAAATTCGTCTTTCTTCTCATAAATCCTGCTGCTGATGCCCAGATCAACAGAAAACCGGCTTATCCCCAGCTTTCCCAGTATCTCCAGATCCCATGCCGGACGGATATAAGAGCTGACAGGAAGCTGACGTTTAATCTCCTCGCATTCCATCATCATGGCATCTCCTACTGTGAAATGTGCGTGATTGGACGGAAGACCGGCAGTATCTGCAAAATCAGCGGCTCCGTAATTGGCATCTACATTGAGTAGGATTCCACCTGGTTTCAACACCCGGAGCCACTCCCTGTATCCCCCGGCAGCGTCCGGCAGAGTCCACGTGAGATTTCTGGACACGACCACATCAAAGGTTTCATCCGGAAAATCCGGATTCTCTGCATCCATTACTTCAAAAGCACAGGAAACTCCCTCTTCCTCAGCCAGTTCCCTGGAATGAACGATCATATCCGGAGTCAGATCAATACCCGTCACTTCATGCCCCATTTTTGCCAGAAGAATACTGAAAAATCCGGCGCCGCAGCCCACATCAAGAATCTTTAATTTATCCTTTGGAAGTGTAGACAGAAAAACATCCAGTTCCTTCCTCCATTTATCAGCCATATCACTGTGAAGCTCTGCCCTTCTCTGCTTCATAAAGCTGTCACTTCTCTTTGTCCAGTAATTTGTGATCCTCTCTTTTCGCTCGTCTTTTCCGGAGCCGAATCTGCCATAAGCGATCAGCGGTCCGTCCTTTAATACCTGCAGGCTTGCAACCTGATACAGGATCACACCATTAAGATCCGAATAACTTTGTTCCAGAACATTTCCTTCATAATCACGGATACACCCGAGATACTCACCCGCCTTGATAAGATCTCCCGGTTTCTTCGCCGGATACCACAGACCAAATACGCTGGCGGACTGGTATCGCGTTTCATCGATCTCCATCGGATAATAAGTACTGTAGCTTCTCAATTCATTATAGATACCGAGACAGCAAAGGATATTGTGGACATCTTTTCTTGTAGAATAAACCTCTTCCTGAGTCCACACGCCCATCTGTCCTCTTTCGATCAGCACACTCGGAATACCACAGGAGGCCGCATAATTATAGGAACCGCCGGAAGCCACATCCGACTTCACCATATAAGGCACATCTGCCTGCTCCGCCATCTTCCTTGAAATTTTTACAACATCCGGATCCGCACACCCGGCATAATAAATGTAAGGTGTCAGTTCCTCATAATCATCTCCGCTGTGAAGATCAATATAGAAATCCGCTTCGCTGTGCAGCATCTGTACAACCGCATAAGCCAGACGTTCCATTCTGCTGCCCTCAGGGTTTCCCGGAAAAACACGGTTCAGATTCTTATTATCCTCCCTGCAGATACTGCCGCTGCGCTCCTCAAATTCCCTGCGGCAGACTGTTTTCACAATAATCACCCTGCCGTTAATCTTCTCAGGCTCCAGATTTTCTGCCAGTTCTATAGCAGCCTGGATCCCCACATACTCTCCCGCATGGACTGCCGCTGTTATCAGAACCGTTTTTCCCGGATTACTTCCGCAGATCACCGTATACGGAAGTGCAAACTCACCGCCGCCAAGCTTAAGAAAACCACCCTTCTTAGTGCCTGGTGCAGCACCAAGCGAAGCCATATCCGGTGCACCTTCCCCATCCTCATCCGTCTGGCAGTTCCAGATATCCTTTACTGCTTTCACCGCACTGATCATAAACATCGGAGTAGAATGATAGTTCAGCTTCTCCTCCTGGCTCCACACTCGCTTCCAGATCTCTGTATCCACGGCTACAGATGCAAAACCATTTCCCTTTAACAGCTTTCGATCCCAGGATGGCCTGTTAATAGCAGAAAGAGGCATCTGAAGTGCAATCTTCTCCATACGGTCAATATCCGTACACAGATAATGATCATCCAGATTCTCACTCTCCACGCTCTTTCTGTCTTCCTCATAAGACTGGCGTTTCTCCTCATCATAAAGATAACCATACCAGTTCGCATCAAAATTAAGCAGCCTGCCTCCCGGTTTCAGCACACGGCACCACTCCCTGTACGCACGCTCCGGATCTTTCAGATTCCATGTCAGATTCCTGCTGATCACAACATCAAACAACTCATCCTCAAATTCCAAATTCTGTGCATCCATCTTATAAAAAGTGATATTTCCGCAAAGCTCTCCTGCATTCTTCCTGGCAGTATCCAACATTTCCTGCGTATAATCTACCGCAACAACCCGATATCCCGCCTCTGCCAGAATAACAGGAAAAAAACCCGGACCAGTGCCGATATCCAGAATCTTCAGTTCCCCCTTCGCCTTCTCCGGAAACTGACTCTTTAACACTTCCAGCCAGGCTCCCCTTTGCATTCCGTTCAACTCCTTATGATTCACCTCTGAATATCCCTCCGCACGGGTAGTCCAGTAGCTCTCAATCTCTGATAATAAATCCTTCAATCCATATTTCCTCCGCTTTCATCATCATTTGACAGGATTATAACAAACTCCCATCCCGCCAGCAAGCCTACCCGGGGGATAAATATTTTTCTGCCCGGCGTCCTTCTTATATAAAAAACTGCCATACAGGAATCCCTCCCCATATGACAGTCTCATTTTTTTATATTTTATATAGCTCCAAGAATCCTCCGGGCATTATCAACCCTCTCCTGCGTTGGCGGAACAACCCCCTCCAGCGGATAAGGAATCCCCAGATTCTCCCATTTAAACTTACCAAGCGTATGATAAGGAAGCACCTCCACCCTCTCCACATTGGAAAGAGTATGGATAAAATCAGCTAACCGGTGCAGATATTCATCCTTATCACTTCCGCCGGGAACAAGCACATGACGGATCCATACAGGTTTCCCCATATCCGAAAGCTCACGTGCCATTGCAAGAATATTCTTATTAGAATGACCTGTAAGCTTAATATGCTCCTGTTCGTCAATCTGCTTGATATCCAGCATTACAAGATCTGTATACTTCATAAGCTCCAGCCATCTGGAATGCCACGGCTCCTGATCAGTAAAAGGATTTCCACTGGTGTCAAGATTCGTATGCACACCCGCCGCTTTCGCCTTCTTAAAAAGCTCCGTAAGGAAATCCATCTGAAGCAATGGCTCACCACCACTTACAGTGATACCGCCCTTATTTCCCCAGTAACCCTTATAACGCAAAGCCTTCTTAAGAAGCTCATCTGCCGTATAAAGCTCTCCCTGATTCATCTTCCAGGTATCCGGATTATGACAGAACTGGCATCTCATGGC
>CAVCYJ010000039.1:0-17630 GCA_963605995.1 Holdemanella biformis
ACAGTTTTTACCATACCGGTGTTTGGAGGAATACCAATCGCAGAATCAGTGGCAGTGACATGGATCATCATGGCAGTGCTTTTAATTTTGTCATTGGTGCTCGTGAGAAACCTGAGTGTGGAGAATCCAGGTAAGAAACAGCTTCTCTTAGAGGCAGGAGTAGGATTTCTTCATGATTTCTTTGAAGACATTCTGGGAGAAGAAGGCAGAAGGTATATTCCTTACCTTATGACTGTTGTTATTTACATTGGAATTGCAAACATTTTCGGTGTGTTTGGATTTGTACCGCCTACAAAGGATCTGAACTGTACGATTGGTCTTGCGGTTATGAGTATTCTTCTGATCGAGTACTCAGGATTTCATAAGAAAGGTCTGAAAGGCTTTCTGAAAAGCTTTGCAGAACCGTCACCAATCTTACTGCCGATCAATATTCTGGAGATCGCGATCCGTCCTACATCACTTTGTATGCGACTTTTTGGTAATGTATTAGGAAGCTACGTGGTTATGAAACTTCTCGAGTTTATATGCCCGGCGATTCTTCCTATCCCATTCAGCCTGTATTTTGATTTCTTTGACGGATTCATTCAGGCATATGTATTTGTATTCCTGACTTCACTGTTTATCAAAGAAGCCATCGAATAAATAGGAATTACTGTTTTTATATAAATCAGATTTACACAAACAGTAACCAGAAAACAACAGCAAGGAACAGTTATCTGCAGGTGTGATATCAGAAGGATAACAGTTCACGAAACGACAGTTGTAATATTTAGTTTATTTCAGTTAAACAACAGGAGGAAAAAGTTATGTTAGTAGCTATCGGAGCAGGTATTGCAGTTTTGACAGGTATCGGAGCAGGTATTGGTATTGGTATGGCAACATCCAAAGCAGTAGAAGCAATCGCAAGACAGCCGGAAGCAGAGAGCAAGATCAGTAAATCACTTCTTTTAGGATGTGCCCTTGCCGAGGCAACAGCTATTTACGGTTTCGTTATCGGTCTTCTGATCGTTATCATGCTTGGCTAATTGATGGATAAAGAATGAATAGAAAGGCAGGTGGGACCGATGATTGAGATTAACATCAACGTGGTCTTTACAATTATTAACCTGATTGTTCTTTATCTTTTAATGAAGAAGTTCTTATTTGGTCCAATCCTTAATGTGATGGAGCAGAGAAAAAACATGATCGACCAGCAGTTCGCCAGTGCCAAAGAGACAGAAGAGCAGGCATACGAACTGAAAGGCAAATATGAAGATGCACTCAAATCTGCAAAAGACGAATCCATGCGTATTGTAAACCAGGCAAAGGATGAGGCGAAAGTACAGGCTGACCGCATTGTAAAAGATGCAAATGCACAGGCCGGACAGATGCTTGACAAGGCAAAAGCAGATATTAAGACAGAGCAGGATAATGCTATGAAGGCTATGGAAAGCAGAGTAGCAGAAATCGCGCTGGATGCAGCCTCTAAGATCATGGGAGAGAAAAACAGCAGTCAGCAGGATTTGTCCCTTTATGACCAGTTTATAAAAGAGGCAGGTGATTCCAATGACGGAAACAAGCATTAATTATGCAAGAGCATTATATGAGCTTTCTGTCCCGGAAGAAGCTGTTTCAGAGACAGAAAAGATTTTCAGGGGTACACCGCAGTTAAAGTGTGCCCTTGAGAATCCGCTGATTTCCTTAAAAGAAAAAGAACATGTAATTGACAGGGTTTTTCCGCAGGAAATGAGAAATTTCCTGAAGGTGACCTGTAAATATCAGAAAATCAACAGCATTTATGAGATCCTGGAAGCCTACGGCGAATACAGCCGCAGACAGAAAGGAGTCCTGAAAGCTGTTCTCACATATGTAACAAAACCGGAAGAAGCCCAGAAAGAGAAGATGGAGGATTTCCTTCGTAAGGAATTTAAGGCAAATGAAGTAATCCTTACCCTCAGGGAAGACAAATCTCTGATCGGAGGCTTCATTCTTTCTGCCGGAGACAAAGAGTACGACTGGAGTCTCCGCGGACGTTATAACAATTTAAGACAGAAATTGACACGGAGGTGAATAAAAGTTGGCTGCAATGAATCCAGATGAAATCATTTCGATTCTGAAAGAAGAAATTAAGAATTATGACGAAATCAGCAAGGACCAGGAAGTAGGAACAGTCATCTCCGTCGGAGATGGTATCGCCACGGTACATGGTATCGATCATGCGATGTACGGCGAGGTTGTAACCTTTGAGAATGGTCTGAAAGGTATGGTGCAGGATATCCGTGCAAACAGCATCGGATGTATCCTGTTCGGTAAAGATACAGGAATCAAAGAAGGAACAAAGGTGGCAAGAACCCAGAAACAGGCAGGTGTGCCTGTAGGTGACGCTTTTATCGGAAGGATCGTAAACGCTCTGGGAGCGCCGATCGATGGTAAAGGCGAGATCAAGGCAGACGGGTATCGCCCGGTAGAGAATCCGGCACCTGGAATCATCGAGAGAAAATCCGTAACTGTTCCTCTGGAAACCGGTATTCTTTCCATTGACTCCATGTTCCCGATCGGCCGTGGCCAGCGTGAGCTGATCATCGGTGACAGACAGACAGGTAAGACATCTGTTGCTCTGGATACGATCCTTAACCAGAGAGGAAAAGATGTGATCTGTATCTATGTAGCGATCGGACAGAAAGCCTCCACAGTAGCAAAGATCGTATCTACGCTGGAGAAACACGGCGCTATGGCCTATACGACAGTATTTTCATCCACAGCCAGTGACTGTGCACCGCTTCAGTATATTGTTCCTTATGCAGGTACAGCGCTTGCTGAATACTTTATGTATAAGGGCAAAGATGTATTAATGGTTTATGATGATCTTTCCAAGCACGCAGTTGCATATCGTGCACTGTCACTGCTTCTGGAACGTTCACCGGGACGTGAGGCTTATCCTGGAGACGTATTCTATCTCCATTCCAGATTACTGGAGCGTTCCAGCCGTCTGAATGAGAAGGCCGGCGGTGGTTCGATCACTGCGCTTCCTATCATTGAGACACAGGCAGGGGACCTTTCCGCCTATATTCCTACAAACGTTATTTCCATCACAGATGGTCAGATCTTCCTTGAGAGTGACCTGTTTAACTCCGGTATGCGTCCGGCCGTTAACGTAGGTCTTTCTGTATCCCGTGTTGGTGGTGCTGCGCAGGCGAAAGCTATGAAGAAGGCAGCAGGAAGTGTCCGTATTGATCTGGCACAGTACCGTGAGATGGAAATCTTTACACAGTTCAGTTCTGACCTGGATGAAGCTACTACTCAGCAGCTGAAATACGGAAGCGGACTTATGGAGCTTCTCAAACAGCCGCTGTCAAGTCCGTTAAGTCTTCATGAGCAGGTTATCACTCTCTGCGCTGCAACACACAAGACTATGATGCACGTTGAGACAAAGAATATGAAGAAGTATCAGAGAGAGATGCTGGACTATTTTGACAGTGCTTATCCGGAGATTGGAAGAGAGATCGAAGAGAAGAGACAGCTTCCGGATGAACTGGCAGAAAAGATCGTGAAAGTGGCGAATGAATTTGCAGATAAGAGCAGGTAGGTGTTGATATGGGCAGTACGAAAGAGATTCAGACTCGAATGAAAAGCATTCAGGACACCATGAAGATCACCAATGCCATGTACATGATCTCTTCATCAAAAATGCAGAAGGCGAAGAAGATCCTGTCCGATACAGAGCCTTATTACTATAATATGCAGGCGGCGATTTCCAGGATCCTGCGTCATATGCCGGATACCGAGCATCCTTTTTTCAGTGTCCGTCACAAGATCGCGGAGGAAGACCGTAAGATCGGCTGTATTGTCGTTACAGGTGATAAGGGTATGGCAGGTGCCTACAACCACAATATCCAGAAGATGGCAGAGGAGTTTATGGCAGAGCATGAGCACTGCAAACTCTATGTGCTGGGTATGGTAGGCCGCCAGTATTTTGCAAAGAAGAACATGGATATCGCAGAGAACTTTCCATATACAGTACAGAAACCGACTATGCACAGAGCGCGTCTGATTTCCGAAGAGATAGTCAAAGCGTTCCTCGACAGAGAACTGGATGAGGTTCGTATCTTTTATACGGAGATGCAGAGTGCGGTTGCTATGGAACCGGTAAATGTACAGCTTCTTCCGCTGAAGAAAGCGAAATTTTTGCCAAATCAGGTAATGCTTGCGGATATGCCGCAGGAAGAGATCGTGCTGTCACCGTCAGCCGATGTACTTCTGAATACCATGATCCCGAATTATCTGACAGGTCTGATTTATGGATGTCTTGTAGAAGCGTATGCCAGTGAAAATAATGCCAGAATGATGGCGATGCAGTCCTCTACGGACAGTGCAAAGAAGATGCTCAGAGAGTTATCCATTGAGTATAACCGTGCGCGTCAGGCTGCCATCACACAGGAGATCACTGAGATTGTCGGTGGTGCAAGAGCACAAAAAAGGAAGTGATGACGATGAACAAGGGTAAAATTGTACAGGTTATGGGACCTGTTGTAGACGTTGTTTTTGAAGATGGAAATCTTCCTGATATCAAGGATGCCCTTGAGGTTGAGAACAACGGTAAAAGATGTGTAATGGAAGTTTCCCATCATCTGGGAAACAATATGGTACGCTGTATCATGCTGAGCGCAAGTGAAGGCTTACAGCGTGACAGAGAAGTCATCGCCACAGGAAGCGGTATCAAGGTTCCTGTAGGTGATAAGACACTGGGACGTTTATTTAACGTACTTGGTGATACTGTTGATGACGGTCCTTCCCTTGAGGGAGAACAGAAATGGGTCATCCACAGAGATCCGCCGGATTTTGAACACCAGAAACCGGCTGTAGAAATCCTGGAAACAGGTATTAAGGTTATTGACCTTCTTGCTCCATATGCCAAAGGTGGTAAGATCGGTCTGTTCGGTGGTGCCGGTGTTGGTAAAACAGTCCTGATTCAGGAGCTGATCCAGAACATTGCCACAGAGCATGGCGGATATTCTATCTTTACAGGTGTTGGAGAGCGTTCCCGTGAGGGTAACGACTTATGGACTGAGATGAGAGAATCCGGCGTTCTTG
Organism: Holdemanella biformis; assembly: GCA_963605995.1. Taxonomy (GTDB): domain Bacteria; phylum Bacillota; class Clostridia; order Lachnospirales; family Lachnospiraceae; genus Blautia_A. Next base: position 5,071 of record CAVCYJ010000039.1, read on the forward strand.
AAAAAACAGCACTGGTGTTCGGACAGATGAACGAGCCGCCGGGATCCCGTATGCGTGTTGCTGAAACCGGTCTGACAATGGCAGAATACTTCAGAGATGAGGAACACAGAGATGTGCTTCTTTTCATTGATAATATTTTCCGTTTCGTACAGGCAGGTTCTGAGGTTTCCGCCCTTCTCGGTCGTATGCCGTCAGCCGTAGGTTATCAGCCGACACTGGCTACTGAGATGGGTGAACTTCAGGAGCGTATCGCTTCTACTAAAGATGGTTCTGTAACGTCTGTACAGGCTGTCTATGTACCTGCCGATGACCTGACCGACCCGGCTCCTGCAACTACATTCGCACATCTGGATGCGACAACTGTTCTTTCCAGAAAGATCGTAGAACAGGGTATTTATCCGGCGGTTGATCCGCTGGAATCTACTTCCCGTATCCTGGAACCGGATGTTGTCGGTGAAGAGCACTATGAGGTAGCACGTAAGGTTCAGGAGATCCTTCAGAAATATAAAGAACTTCAGGATATCATCGCTATTCTTGGTATGGAAGAGCTTTCCGAAGAGGATAAGAGAACGGTATACCGTGCAAGAAAGATCCAGAAGTTCCTTTCCCAGCCATTCCATGTAGCTGAGAATTTTACCGGTATCAAGGGTAAATATGTTCCGCTGAAGGAGACTATCCGCGGATTCAAGGCGATCGTTAATGGTGAGATGGATCAGTATCCGGAAAATGCTTTCTTCAATGTTGGTACAATTGAGGATGTCATCGAGAAAGCAAAGGCAGAGATGGGTCAGGAGTAAAGTTCGGATTTTGTGCTCCGGTATGAGCCGGATATCCACAACGGATACCGGAGGAACTGGAGTGAGATCAGAACAGTGATTGAGATAAGGAGCACTTCATATGGCAGATACATTTGGTCTTGAGATCTATGCCAGCAATAAACTGGCATTCGCAGGACGTGCCAGCTCTCTGACGATTCCGGCTGTTGATGGTGAACAGGCTTTTCTGGCACAGCATGAGAATATTGTTGCGGCCATTATCCCGGGCGAGATGCGCTTTGAGGAAGCTGATGGCACGAAGCACGTACTGGCTGTGAGCAGCGGGTTTGTAGAAATGATCAATAACCGTGCGAAGCTGTTCTGTCTGACTGCGGAGAGCCCGGAGGAGATTGATATCCGCCGTGCGCAGGAAGCAAAGGAAAGAGCAGAAGAGCAGATGAGGCAGAAGCAGAGTATTCAGGAGTATCATATGAATCAGCTTGCTCTGTCGAGAGCTATGGCACGACTTAGGGTTACGAGTCATAAAGAGATATAAGTACATTTTGATAAATGGTACGAAAACCCCAAAGGGGACGCTTGAGCAGCGTCCCCTCTGGACACCCCTTGCGCTTCTTTTCAGGAGCGCAAGTTTTTTTATGTGGGAAGTTATTAACTTGACTGATTCGCCAGATTGGGTCAAAAAAGCCACCGCGTGTTCGCGGTGGCTTTTTTTCGGTATTGGAGCAGAACAAATTTTTCTGGACGATGTGGAGAGTTGTTGTTAAAATATTTGTATAAAAATTGATCTGGGGTGAGGGATGTATATGAAGAGGATATGCGGAGCAGTTCAAAAATGCAGACAACATTTATGGTTGCAGGTTTGTATGATTTTTGGGGTGTCTATAGCTGTTGTTATTATATGTTATCATCAGTATATGCAGGCAGAGTATTCAGGATTTTTGCTGGAGAAGAATCATCTTATGGAACAGGGAATTCTGGAAACTATGCAGAAGAATCTGGATTATTCTTTAAAAGAATATATAGATATGGGAGCTTCTATTGCTGTAAATGATGAAGTGTATTCTATCGCTGAAATTTTAAATAAAAAAGATGAAAATCAGGAAAAAACAGAAATCAGTTTGAAACTGATGTTTGCGGCAATGGCAAGTTTATCAACAAATGTATTAAATATTTCTTTAGTTCAGGAAGATGGAACAGCTTATCAATATGACAGACTTTATAGAGGAACGACAAAAATGTGGAGAAACAGTGATTCCAGTTTTTTGACAGTAATGTATCAGCAGCTTTATAAAAAAGTTCAGGAAAATTCAGTTCCAAGATATATGGTTAGTGCTTACCCACAAATTCATCCAGTCACAGGGGAAAGAGTCTTTCATATCTTTTTCCCATTAATAGGAAATAAATCAAGCTTCTCAAAAATGAATGCTATGATATCAGTGACATTTAGTACAGATATTTTGGCACCACTTTTGGGATTAGTGGGAAATGATGATAATACGTATACAAAAGGATATATCACAGATGCTTTTGGAACGATTATTATGCATACAGATGAAGAAAATATAGGGCGTTCCGAAGAAGCCTATCTTTCAAATAAATCATTGATCACACTGGACCAGCCATTAAATAAGTTAAACTGGAATTTACATATTGCACTTGATAAAGAGATGATGAATAAAAGTGTAAGCAAAATTCTCTATAATGGTAGTAAAGTATATATTTTTTTCCTGTTGGGATTATTATTGGTGTTTTATCTGCTTATCCAGAAATTTACCAGACCGTTGAATAAAATACAAAAGGCAATGGAAGTTACAGGGGCGGGTAAAAAACGCAAGAAGGTTAAAATAGAAGGTGATAATGAAGTATGGAAGTTGGCAGAGGTTTACAATGAGATGTTAGATAAACTTTTGCAGCAGGAACAGGAAACCGAAAAAAATTATCGCATGTCTATTGTGGCGATTGAACGTCAGCATCAGGCAGAAAGAGAAGCACTTGAAACGCAGATTAATGCACATTTTCTATGTAATACACTTGGAACAATAAATTATGAAGCTATTGAAGCTGGAAACAGAAAGGTCTCTTTATTAATAAAAAAATTATCCAATATATTAAGATATACATTTGATCAGAAGTGTCAGAATGTTTATATGTCACAGGAATTTGCCTGGATAGAGCAGTATTTATATCTTCAGAAAGCAAGATTTGAAGATGTTTTTGATTATGAGATTGATTTGCAGGAAGAGTATGATATGTGGCCATGTTGTAAACTGATGCTCCAACCGTTTGTTGAAAATGCTATTATACATGGATTTAAGGGACGGGAAACAGGAGGAATGTTAAAAATAACAGCAAAAGGTCAGGGCGAATATATCAAAATTGTGATCAGCGATAACGGATATGGCATTCCGGAAGAACGTGAAAAAGCAATTCAGGAAATCATAAAAGGAAATGATGTTTCTGAGGATTTACGTATTGGGATAGGAATACGAAATGTAGTGGCAAGAATACATATCTTTTATGGAGATTCTGTACAGATCAGTTTATGGAGTAAAGAAGGAGAAGGAACGAAATTTGAATTTCTTTTACCATATCCGGAGAGAAAAGAGGAATGTATATGAGAATGATGATAATCGAAGATGAACAACGCGCGAGAAGAGGACTAAAGGGACTGCTTTTTGCCGTAGCAGAGGAACAGGATGAAATAGTGGCTGAAGCATCAAATGGAAAAGATGGTCTGGAATTGATTAAGACGCTAAAACCAGATGTTGTATTTACAGATATAGAGATGCCTTATATGAATGGCCTTGAGCTGATCAAAAATGTAAGAAAAGAAGGGCTGACAACCATATTTGTAATTATAAGTGCTTATGCGGAATTTGAATATGCCAGATCAGCTATCAGCCTTGGGGTAACAGAATATCTTGTAAAACCATTGATTATGGAAGATGTAGAACAGGCACTCGAATCAGTAAAGAAGAGAATGAAAAAAGCAGATATGGGGGAAAAACCGAAATCTCTGGCTGAACGATATCCGGGAATTCATCCTGTTATTTTATGTGCACTTCGAAAAATTGAAAAAAACTATGGTTCATCTTTAAGCCAGAAAGAACTTGCGGAAGAATTAGGAATCAGTCAGGAATACTTCAGCAGTTTATTTACGAAGAATATAGGGGAATCATTTGTAAAGTTTCTCAGGAATTACAGAATTGAAATTGCTAAATCTCTCTATAGCAATGGTGGTGCACCAAAAGAAGAAGTTCCATATAGAGTAGGTTTTTCGGATGAAAAATATTTTAACAGAGTATTTAAAGATGTAACGGGTATGAGTGTGGGAGAATATATACGTCAAAATCGTAAAAATGAGCAAAAATCTTAAAATTGTGTCTTAAATCATTGTCTAAAAATTAAAATCCTATCTTAAAAAAGGATAGATTTCTTAAATATGTCAGTTCCTTCTTTTGAGGTATTTTTTTATAATAAATACATCAAATGTGATCGATCGCAACAACACGCAAGTCTAAAATCACAGGACTGTCGAGGGTGACAGTCCTCAAAAGGAGGAAATCTAATGAAAAAATTCTCATGGAAAAAATTAGCAGCAGTTACAGGGACCTGCGCTATGGTTGTCAGCTCAATGCCGGCTAACATTGTTCTGGCAAGTGATGGTGATGTAAAAGAAATAACAGTATGGCATTATTTTGAGCATGAAGCAGAGGCGCTGGAGAAAGTAGCTGAACAATATAATGAATCTCAGAGTGATGTACATGTAACATGTACATATGTATCCAGAGAAGAATTAATGAATCAGTATACAATTGGTGCGGTTTCCGGAGAACTTCCGGATATTGGTATGGTGGATTCTCCGGATATGGCATCTTACATTTCTCTTGGTGTATTTGAAGATATTGATGATGAATTACAGGAGTGGGGAGAACTTGATAACTTCTATACTGGTCCGTTGAGCAGCTGCCGTGATTCTGAAGGACGTCTTCATGGACTTCCAAACAATTCAAACTGTCTTGCACTATTGTGCAATATGGATATCCTGAATGCAGCAGGATATGATGAACCGCCTACAACATGGGATGAGTTTTATGAAATATGTAAAGCAACAACAAATCCAGATGATTCTGTATATGGATTCGCTATGTGTGCAATTGGAAATGAAGAAGGTACCTTCCAGTTTATTCCTTGGTTATATTCAGCCGGTGGTTCTGTAAGTGATTTAGGAAGTACAGAATCAGCAAATGCACTTAGTTTCCTTGCAAAACTTGTAGACGAAGGTCTGATGAGCAAAGAAGTAGTTAACTGGGGACAGGGAGATGCATTGAATGCTTTCGCAGCAGGAAAAGCAGCTATGATGGAATCTGGAACATGGCATGTTGGTCAGTTTGATATGGGAGATGTAACATTAGATTTCAATTATAAATATGCCCTTCTTCCTAAAGATAAAGAATATGCGAGTGTAATTGGTGGAGAAAACTTCGGTGTATGCACTGGCACAGAGTATAAAGAAGAATGTGTAGATTTCCTTGAATACATGATGACTGCAGAAAATAATGCAGACTGGTGTGAGATTGCAGGCAAACTGCCGACCAGATCTGATGCAAATGAATTAAAAGATATCTGGACAGAAGATGAGAGATATGCAGTATTCAGTGAAGAAATGAATTATGCGGTTGCCAGAGGACCTCACGAATCCTGGCCTACTATTTCTGAAGCAATCTATACAGCTGAACAATCCGCTCTTCTGGGAGAGAAAACAGCAGAAGATGCAATGGCTGAGGCGAACAGTGTAGTAGCTCCGATCCTTGAAGAAGTTCCTATTGCAGAAGAATAACAAAGATTTTGAATAAGAACTAATAAATTATACTGGCATATCTGATAAAGATATGCCAGTATAAAAAATTCGATATATGAGGATAGGGAGGAAGCAAATTGTCAAAAAAAATGTCAATGGCGGCCAAGAAAAGAATGGAAGGCTATTGCTTTATACTTCCAGGTTTTTTATATGTATTACTTGTGCTTGGATATCCGCTGGTTTACAATATAATACTCAGTTTTAAGGATACAAATGTAAAAAATTTTGCCAAGGGTACTTCTGTTTTTGTTGGCTTCCAAAATTATATATCATTAATTCATGATTCAACGTTTCAACTTGTTTTTAAAAACACAATTGTATTTACTATCGCATGTCTTGTAGTGCAGTTTACACTTGGATTCATACTTGCGTTGTTCTTTTCACAGAAATTTTCTATTGCAGGACCTATTCGTGGACTGATTCTTGTAGCATATATGATGCCAATGTCCGTAACTGCGCTGCTTGGTAAAAACTTATTTGGCGTATCAGACGGCGTTATCAATGACCTGTTAATGAAAATAGGTATTATTCATGAACCTATTGAATGGCTGGTAAGCAGCAGTACGGCAATGATTGCAGTAATCGCAGTAAACTGTTGGGTTGGAATTCCATTTAATATGCTGCTTTTAACTTCTGGTCTTACAGGAATTTCTGAGGATGTATATGAAAGTGCTTCTCTGGATGGTGCAAACAGAATGCAGAGATTCTTTTATATTACACTGCCATTAATGAAGTCATCTATTTTAGCAGTCCTTATGCTTGGATTTATTTATACATTTAAAGCATTTGATCTGATGTTTATTATGACCAAAGGTGGTCCTTTGAATTCTACAGATGTATTAGGAACATATGCATACACGTTGTCATTTACAAAATATGAATTTTCCATGGGCGCTGCAGCTGCTATGATATTATTCTGCTGTCTGTTTGTTATTGGTCTGTTCTATCTGAAACTGATTTCAAAGGAGGATGAATAATGGACGGAAAAATGGAATTTGGTTTTAAGACAAAGCAGGGACGAAAAAACGTATTATATTGCGTGATTGCAATATTGATAGCAATCGTCTTTTTATTTCCGATTTACTGGCTGCTGAGTATGTCATTTAAAACAGACGCAGAATCTTTTGGAAAAATTGTCACTTACTATCCTCATGATTTTACTTTGGATCCATGGGTTCAGAACTTTTCTGATAAGGATTTTCTGAGATCTTTAAAGAACAGTAGTCTGATCGCATTATTGTCTATGGTAATTTCTATTGGATTTGGAGTTCCGACTGCATATGGAATGGGACGATATAAAGTACCGGGAAGTAAAGGATTTCTTTTATCTTTTCTTGTCACACAGATGTTACCGGCGTCTTTAATGTTAACACCTATGTATCTGATTTTTAATAAAATCGGACTTCTTGGAACTTATCTTGGACCGGCACTGGCAATTTCTTCTGGTTCAATACCATTTATAGTAGTAACTCTTCGGCCATATTTTAAAGGTATTCCGACATCATTGGACGATGCAGCACGTATTGACGGCTGTGGAGTATTAAGATCATTTCTTCTGATCATGTTGCCAACAATAAAAACAGGAATTATTACAGTAGTAGTAATTTCATTCCTGAATGGATGGAATGATCTGGTATATTCCATGACATTTAATGTTAAACCTGAAATGAGACCGTTGACAGCCAATATCTATAAATTCCAGAATAAATATGGAACAAAATGGAACTGTATCATGGCATATGGAGCAATTCTTGTACTTCCTGTAGTTGTATTATTTGTATTTTTACAGAAGTATATTGTAGGTGGATTGACAGCCGGAGCAGTAAAAGAATAACAGTAACTGTAAAGGTACTGAACAGTTACGGATAATAGATGAAAAGGAGCAGCAGAATGAAGGATATAAAGAAAATATTTGGATATGAAGGCAGTTTTATTACTGTAACAGAAAAAATATTTGATATTATGTTTTTGAGCATTTTATGGTTTTTGTCCTGCATTCCGCTGCTGACAATTGGGGCAGCTGTTACAGCACTTTATTATACAGTGCAAAAAGCAAAGAAAAATGAAGGATATCTTTATCGCGAATATTTAAAAGCTTTCAGGCAGAATCTGAAGCCTTCACTGATATTGTGGCTGGTAATAGGTGGACTTACGCAGATTTTTCTGCTTAATATTGGGATTGTCAGAGCGAAAATGAGCGGTAATATACAGATATTTTTCTTTGTACTTTATGGTTTGTGTCTGTTTTTTATCCTGGGAATTCAGATGTATGCGTTTCCGGCATTATCAAGATTTGACATGCCAGCAGGATGGATATTAAAATTATCAATATATTTATGCTTCAGACATATAGGCAGAACCATTCTTTTATTGGATGTTACAGCAATGGCTTTTGCACTTGTGTATTATTGCTGGCCGGTAATCCTGGTGATACCGTATTTAACACATTGTGTTTATGGTTATCTGATTGAACCGGTTCTTGCATTGCATATGCCAAAAACAACACAGGAGGGATAATATTATGCAGGATGTAGAAACAAAAAAAGAGGAAAAACAAACAGGCGATTTTCGATCAGACAGTAACTTTCTTCTTGGGTATTTTGAAGAAAAAGATGGAGCACTTCTGTATCGTTATGATGCAGAGCGTCTGATCATTGAGCCCTGGGGAGAGAATTCTTTCCGTGTAAGAGCAACAAAGCTTGCAAAAATGCCTGAAGAAGACTGGGCATTACAGGAGAAAAAAACAGGTAACTCTCAGGTAACAATTAATCAGTATTCAGCTGAAATTGTAAATGGAAAGATAAAAGCTGTTATCAATAATATCGGAAAAATATTTTTCTACAATCAGAAGGGTGAATTGTTATTAGAAGAGTTTGTACGTAATCGAGAAGATATGTTTGCAGATACCTGCAGTTCTCTTTTAATTGAAGCACGAGAATTTAAACCACTTATTGGTGGAGATTATGCGTTATCAATGCGTTTTGTTTCCAATCCTGATGAAAAAATTTATGGAATGGGACAGTATCAGCAGGATTTTCTGAACCTTAAAGGAGCAGATCTGGAACTTGCACACAGAAACTCTCAGGCAAGTGTACCTTTCATGATTTCTTCACTTGGATATGGATTTCTGTGGAATAATCCGGCAGTAGGAAGAGTAAATTTTGCAAGAAATATTACAACATGGGAAGCTTTTTCTACTAAAAAACTGGATTACTGGATTACAGCTGGAGATTCACCGGCAGAGATTGAAGAGGCATACGCAGGAGTAACAGGAACCGTTCCAATGATGCCGGAATATGGACTTGGATTTTGGCAGTGCAAATTACGTTATCAGACACAGGAAGAACTTCTTTCTGTTGCAAGAGAATATAAGAGAAGGGGAATAAAAGTCGATGTTATCGTAGTTGACTATTTCCACTGGCCAAAACAGGGAGATTTCCGTTTTGATCCAACTTATTGGCCTGATCCGGACAGCATGATCCAGGAATTAAAAGAAATGGGAATTGAACTTATGGTTTCCGTATGGCCGATGGTTGATTATCTCAGCGAAAACTTTGAAGAAATGAAAGCTAAAGGTCTTCTTACAAGAGTAGATAAAGGTGTTCGTATTGATAATACTTACATGGGAAATACCATACAGTATGATACAACAAATCCAGAAGCAAGAGCGTATGTATGGGAAAAGTGCAAGAAGAACTATTATGATAAAGGGGTACATATTTTCTGGCTGGATGAAGCTGAACCTGAATATACAGTATACGATTTTGAAAATTATCGCTACCATTTAGGACCGAATGTGCAGGTTGGAAATATTTATCCTGTTATGTATGCAAAGACATTCTTTGATGGAATGAAAGAAGCAGGACAGGAACAGATTGTTAACCTTCTGCGTTGTGCATGGGCAGGAAGTCAGAAGTATGGTGCACTTGTATGGTCCGGAGATATCCATTCCACTTTTGCAAGTCTGAGAAATCAGGTTGCAGCAGGTCTTAATATGGGACTTGCAGGAATCCCATGGTGGACTACAGATATTGGTGGATTCTTTGGCGGTCATGTAGAAGATGAAAACTTCAGAGAGTTATTGATCCGCTGGTTTGAATATGGTGCATTTTGCCCGGTTATGAGACTGCATGGATACAGAATGCCATATCAGCCGCAATATGGAACAACAGGAGGAGCAGCGTGTGTATCCGGAGCTCCTAACGAAATCTGGAGCTTTGGCGATCAGGTATATGAGATCTGCAGAAAATATTTAGACATCAGAGAAAATCTTCGCCCATATACCAGAGAACTGATGAAAGAGGCACATGAAAAAGGAACACCTGTAATGAGACCATTATTCTACGATTTCCCGGAAGATAAAAAATGTTGGGAAGTTGAGACACAGTATATGTATGGTAAAGACATTCTGGTCGCACCAGTTTTATATGCAAAGAAAGAACAGATGGAAGTTTATCTCCCTGAAGGAGAAAAATGGACGAATATCTGGGATGGAAATGTTTATGAAGGTGGACAGACTGTTGTTGTTGATACACCGATGGATCAGATTCCGATATTTACAAGAGAAGGATTTGCATTAAAAATTGCATAATAAAAAATAGGAAAAGACAGCTATCTGGCATTTGATGAAAATTGCCGGGATAGCTGTCTTTTTACTTTATAAAATGTCATTTGTAAGGTGCTTGCTTACATGGATTTCTTCAGGGTACGGAAATTATCTGTTCCAGTTGGTCTTTTTGTCAGCTTCGGTGATTGGGCGGAGGACTTTGCAGGGGTTTCCGACGGCTACGGAATTATCGGGGATGTCTTTGACGACGACGCTGCCGCCTCCGATCACAACGTTGTTTCCAATTGTTACGCCGGGCATGACTTGGACGTCGGCGCCGATCCATACGTTGTTTCCTACGGTGATCGGATAGGCATATTCTAAGCCCTGATTTCGACGTTCAAAGTCGATTGGATGTCCGGCTGTATGGAAAACGCAGTCGGGTGCGATGAATACATTATCGCCAAATGTTACTTTTGCGCCATCCAGAATTACCGTATTGTGGTTTGCGAAGAAATTTTCACCGATTTCGATGTTATAGCCGTAGTCACACCAGAAAGGGACAACAATACAGAAGGTATCTTTGGTCTTGCCTAATAATTGTTTCATAAGTTCCTGCTGTCCCTTTTCATCTGATGGACGGAGCTGATTAAATTGATAGCAGAGGTCTTTTGCTTTGGCTCTTTCGTCTAATAAATCTCTGTCATTATTTGCGTCATAGAGCATTTGCTTTTGCATTTTTTCTTTTTCGGTCATACTAGTTTCATTCCTTTCCTTTTGCGGCTTCTGCCAGACCTTTTCGGGTAATTCCGTATTTCAGCCAGTCCATAGGAATATCGGAGCTTGGATATCCGGCAATTAAAATACACTGAGCATGAACACCGTAATCACCGGTCTGAACGACAGCTTTGCAACGGTCACGCATTTCATAATATTCTGGAACATAGTGCATTACATGGATATTTTTTTTACCGAGTTTTCCAACCAGAAATTGATAATCTTTCTGATTAAGTTCCACCATGTCTTCTGTAACGATTGCTCCTTCAAAATCCCCTACATCCACAAGCACATCTACGATGTCCTGCATAGATGGAGATCCGGTTACTGCTTCAAGATCAATATATTGGACGGAAGGATCCAGTGGCTGAAGTGCTTTTGAAGATGTACCGCTTCTGGCGTCGGCAATAAATAACATTTCACCATGACGGATCTAAGCTACTACTTCTGTAAGTTCTTTGTTCAAAATTCTTTTTTTCATGCTTTTTGTCCTTTCCAGATTTTTTATTTGGTTTCTTTGACAGCTTTTCTTTTTCAAACTATAATTATATAGTGAGATTTATCATATATCTATCAATATTATACTATATTTAATAACAATCCTGCGAGGTATTGAAATGACACTTATGGAATTAAAAGATGACCTGTCAGAAAAAATAAAGTATGACCATACAGATTATCCTATACTTACAAGACATGCGTTGCTTTCATCATATCCGAATTATGCTGCGCCTGCACACTGGCATGATGATGTAGAATTTATTGCCATTCTGTCTGGAAAAATGAAATACAATGTCAATGGCGAAATTATTACGCTGACTGAAAATGAGGGAATATTCGTTAACGCAAGGCAAATGCATTTTGGTTTTTCAATAGAAAAAAATGAATGTGATTTTATTTGTATTCAGTTACATCTGCTTATGTTATGCGCAACTTATGCGTATGAACGGGATTTTGTGCTTCCGGTTCTGTATAACAGAAATGCAGCTTATATCAAATTAAATACGGATATTTTCTGGCAAAAAATAATACTGGAAAATATAAAGGAAATATATTCTGTAAGAGGTGAAAGATCAGCTGCATTGAAAACCCTGAATCTGTTTTTAACTATATGGATACAGCTTTATGAAAACATACAGATAGAAAGCCAGCAGAAAACTCAAAACACGGATCTTTGTGTTCTGAAAAATATGATAGGTTTTATACAGCAAAACTATATGGTTAAAGTTACACTTGCTGATATAGCGGCTTCGGGTGCAATAGGACAGAGTAAATGCTGTAAACTGTTTGCAAAATATACCGGACAAACACCCAATACGTATTTAACGCAATATCGGCTTGATAAAGGAGCATTTCTCCTTAAAAATACAGACATGACCATAACTGAAATTGCAAATGCCATTGGTTTTAACGGGAGTAGTTATTATGCAGAAACCTTTCGAAAGTGGTATGGGAAAAGTCCGTCTGAATATAAGCGTGAGAGTTATTCAAAGATAAAGGAATGAATTAATGAGGCGAAAGGAAAATTTATAGTAAATGATGATAGTTTTTACACGAAAGCAAATGTTTGTTATAATCAGTAGGGAAAATAGTAATGGAG
>CAVCYJ010000040.1:0-17615 GCA_963605995.1 Holdemanella biformis
CCAAGGATACCCGAAACAGAGGAAATGTTGATGATTTTTCCGCTTCTCTGCTTCAACATCTGGCGGGCACTGTGACGGATAGTGTTAAATGTACCTTTCAGATTTACATTCAGTACCGCATCGAAATCTTCTTCTTTCATCGTCATAATCAGGCCATCTTTAGTGATCCCGGCATTGTTTACCAGAATATCCAGATGTCCATATTCTTTTATCACATCTTTAATCATAATTTCACAGGCTTCAAAATCGCTGACATTGCATTTATATATGGAAGCTTTTCCACCGTTTTCTTCAATGGTCTGTTTTACTTCTTGCGCCCGTCCTTCGGAACCATTGTAATTGATGATCACTTCTGCACCTTCTTTTGCAAGAGCAATAGCAATAGTACGTCCGATTCCACGTCCTGCACCTGTAACAAGTGCCACTTTATTTTTCAACATTTACAGCCAACTCCTTTCTTACTGTTTCCAGATCTTCTACCTTTTCTATATGTAATCCTTTTACATTCCTGTTGATCTTTTTCAGGAAACCAGTCAGGGTTTTGCCTGGCCCGATCTCAATAAATGTGTCAACACCATCACTGATCATCTGCTCCACACACTGCTGCCAGCGGACAGGAGATGATATCTGTCTCACAAGAAGTTCTTTAACCTGAGCCGGTTCTGTTACATTCTGTGCTGTTACATTTGTCACATACGGAATATGGAATTTCTGAATTGTCACATTTTCCAGAGCCTGTCTAAGCTTCTCTCCTGCATCTTTCAGAAGTCCACAGTGAAAAGGTCCGCTGACTCTAAGCGGGATCACGCGTCTTGCACCAGCTGCTTTTAATCTCTCTCCTGCTGCTGCAACTGCTTTCTCTTCTCCTGTGATCACAATCTGTCCGGGACAGTTATAGTTTGCAATGGATACAAGCCCTTCCGTCTCTTCACAGATTTTCCCGATAAGCTCTGCATCTGTTCCAAGTACCGCAGACATTGCCCCACCTGTCGGATATGCTCTCTGCATCAGGATTCCTCTTTTTCTTACAATAGAAAAAGCATCTTCTGTTGTCATGACTCCGGAAGCTACAAGCGCGCCGTACTCTCCTAGACTTAATCCGGCATTTACCTGAGATGTGAAACCTGCTTCTTCTGCTGCTCTTAAGATAGCGATTTCTGCTGTCAGCATGGCAATCTGTGTATATTCTGTAATATTTAAATTCTCATTTTCTTCGAAACACAGGGCTTCCATATCAAGCCCTGACACTTTTGATGCCTTCTCAAATACTTCACGGCTCACAGAAAATTTTCTGTAAAAATCTTCCGCCATACCAGTATACTGTGCGCCCTGTCCCGGGAATACAAATGCAATTTCAGACATGTCTGTTTCCTTTCTTTATTTCTATTTCAAATTATTTTATTTTAAAATATTTTGATATTCAAATTATAAATTCAAAAAATTTCTCCCGGGAGTCATTTCTGACTCCGGGGAGTTTTTATTTACTCTCTGTCCGCAGAGAACTCAGGCTTCTACGCCTTTATCCTTCAGGTAGTCCATAACAGCTCCAACTGTTGTCAGATCTGTAAGATCTTCTGCCGGAATCTCGATATTATATTCATCCTCCAGAGCCATAACCAGTTCAAAGAGATCAAGGGAATCTGCACCGAGATCATCCTTGAAAGATGTATCAGCATTAATTTCTGCCGCATCACAATTTAACTGCTCTGCAATCATTTTACTCATTTTTTCTAACATAGTTCTCTTCTCCTTTAACTCAAGCTCCGGATTATCCCTGCTCCGGACATCACTTGCTTCTTATCTGTTTTATCAAGCAGAACTCTTCTGCTATTATTCTTAACCGATCCGCAATACCTTATATTCGATTCGATTATTTTGATGTTCAAAGTATATATTTTTCGCTTCTGTTTGTCAAGCACTATTTTATTTTTTCTGAAACTCTCTTATCTGCCGGTTACTGTCCACTCCGTTCTCAGCGGTTACAGTATCCTCAAATTTAATCTGCCTTGCCACACTCAACGCAAGTCCCATCTCCGCCATCAGAAACAAAACCGAAGTACCTCCGTAGCTGATAAACGGCAGTGTAACACCGGTGTTCGGCATTAGATTAACCACAACAGCAACATTCAGGATAACCTGCAATGCAATATGAATAAAAATCCCGCCAACGATCAGAGAACCAAACATATCCGGTGCATTTTGTGCAATGAAAAACAGTCTGTACAGCAGGTATGCATATAGCATCAGTACAATAAGTCCCCCGAAAATCCCCAGTTCTTCACATATGATTGAAAAAATCATATCATTCTGAGCCTCCGGCACACTTCCAAGTTTCTGAATACTGTTTCCAAGGCCCCTGCCAAAGAAACCACCGGAACCGATAGCATACAATGCCTGAATCGTCTGATATCCCCAGGTATCTGCATAATCCTCCGGATGAAGCCATACCATGATCCTTCTCAGACGGAAGCTTCCGCTGGCATCAA
This sequence comes from Holdemanella biformis, assembly GCA_963605995.1. GTDB lineage: Bacteria > Bacillota > Clostridia > Lachnospirales > Lachnospiraceae > Blautia_A. Next base: position 2,487 of record CAVCYJ010000040.1, read on the forward strand.
CACTTGCTGTTGCGTTCAGAAAGAGAACACCTATTATTCCCAGCACGATCACAGTTCCCGCAATGATCAGAAATATTTTTGTATCCGGATGTGCCACAAAAATCAGCCCTGCCGTAATGCAGAAGATAATGATCGCTGTACTCAGATTATCTGTAAAAACATATGCGATCAGCGCAAGGAATGCACCTGCACTGCCGAGTACCATACATCCTTTTAATGTCTTTACTTTTTTTCCCATATGTACAATCATATATGGCAGACATACAATCACTGCAATCTTTGCAATCTCTGCCGGCTGAAATTGAACAGGGCCCAGATTCAGCCATCTCTGGGCTCCATTTGCAGACTGTCCGAGTGGTGTTTTAACCAGCATCATCAGCACTACCGCTGTAATATACAATATCGTTGCAAAGCGGTTCAGAATGCGATAATTGATCTTGGAAATGACCAGTGCCATAACAATACATGCCACACTGATCAATGCCTGTTTCTTAAAGAAAAACATATCATCACCATATTTCAGTTCTGCTGTATACGAGCTTGTACTGTACAACATAATAAGACCAAAGCAGATCAGCAGTACGATAACTGCTACCAGACTGTAATCATAATAATCCGTTCTGTATCCCCGCCGTACTTTGCCTGTTCCTGATGATGTCTTGTAAGATTGTCTCTGTAATTTTGCATTTGCCATTTAATCACCTGTTGCTTTCTGCAATATTTTCCCCAAAATCCTGTCCTGAATTTTTGTCAAAGTTCAAGTGGATATTCGCAATCCGCTTCGCTACTTGGCTCTACACCGAATAACTACTCCTTACTTTCATCGCTACGGATTTGCTCTCATTATAGCAGAAACTTTTTTCATAAGCAATGGGGCAGTTGCACAATGCCCCTGCCCCGGATTACCGGCTGTTAATTCTTTGCCTTTTACAATGTACGTTTTACAATCATTTTTCGAAATTATTCTTCATCATCCGTCTCTATCGGGTCTGATTCAAAGATAAATTTAACATTTCCGTCCATATCATCAGATCTGTCTGTAAATGTTGTATACATCACATCATCAGACTGAATTGCTTCAAACCTGTCAAGGATATCCTGAAGATCACCGTTTACTGTGTCATCCAGTTTCTTGATACCTTCTTTATAGAACTTCTTCTGACCTTTGTTTAATTCTTTTGCTCCGTCATTAAGTTCTTTAATACCATCTTTGAGCTGTTCACTTCCGTCTGACAGTTCATTTGTTCCGTCAAGCAGTGTCTTTGTCCCGGAAACAAGGCTTCCTGTTCCGGATGCAAGTGTCTGTGCTCCGGATGCAAGTGTCTGTGCTCCGGATGCAAGCTGAGATGCACCACTGTTTAATGTAGAACTGTTGGAAGAAAGCTGATCTGCACCACTGTAAAGTGCACCGCTGTTGGATGCCAGCGTATCTACACCGCTTGTAAGCTGACCTGTGGCATCACTGATCTTCGCCATACCGCTTGTGAGACTCTTTTTCGCATTCTTAAGCGTTTTTGCTCCCTTCAACAAAGCCTGTGCATTCGCATTATTTTCACCCTGAAGCTGTGTAATTCCTGCAGTTAATGTTTTACCTGATGTCAAAAGCGTATCAGCACCGGAAATGAGCTGTTCTGTACTTGCCTTGGCAAGACTTTCATATCCACTCTGCAAAGTGTTATTTGCAGTTGTCAGCTGGTCGGCACCACTCTTAAGCTGACTGATTCCCTCTAACATCGCCGGCATCTGTTCTCCAAGCTGTGTAAACATCGTATTCATGCCAGTTACACCTGCCGCAAGTTTTGTTCCAAGTTCTGTAAGCTGATCACCGCTGCCTGTCAGTGCATCATCATTCGCAGTTAACTGCTTCGCACCTGCATCAAGCTGATCCACTGTTTCTTTTACAGTCTGCAGACCTGTACTCAATGCCTGTAACTGCTGCTGAAGCTGTGTAACGTTACTGTTTACTGCCTCTTCCTGTGCAGCCGCTGTTGTCTGTGCGCTGTCTGCAGATGCTCTCAGGCTGTCTGCTGCCGCCTGCAGTGCTGAAGTATCCGGTGCAGATGCTGTCACTGTAGAAGCATCTATATTGGATGCACTTTCTTCTGCCGCCTGAATAGACCCCAATGCTCCGTCAATTGCAGCTTCTACTGCTGCTGCCGTTTCATCATCCATGTCACTGTAGTCGATACTGTATAAAGCTGATTCAGCTGCTTCCAGCTGGCTGCTGACTGCTGCTGCTCCTGCCTCAACAGAAGATGCATCTACTGAAACTTCAGAAGCATCACTGATCCAGGACTCAATGGCATCTGCCTGGCTGTTCATAACCTCTGCACTGTCATTTAACTGACCGGACATAGCCTCAGCACTTTCCTGTACAGCTGCTGTCTGAGAACCGCCCATACTGTCCAGAGCCTGCTGAAGTTGTTCCAGACCTGTCGCAAGCTGTTCCACTCCTGCAATATATTCTTTTACTTTAGATGTATAAGTGGTAACTCCTGTCGTATAATCTGTCACATTCTGACTGAAATTAGCAATATCCTCCGCATTGATCTGAGAAGAAAGAGCAGTCATCTTATCTACTGCGCTTTGAATACCATTTACTGCTGTATTGATTCCGGGAGTCATCTGTCCGATTCCCTCTACCAGACTCTTGATTCCTCCTGCATACTGGCTTACGCCCCCTGCAAGCTGATCAACTCCTGCGATGTACTGCTGCATTCCATCTGTCAGTGTGGTAGTACCATTTACATAGCTCTGCACACCGCCTGCAAGCTGATTACCGCCTGCGACATAGGCATTTACACCATCTGTAAGAGTTTTCATGCCTTCTTCATACTCTGCCATCTTACTGTCCAGCGTATCCACACCCGCTGTATACTGCTTGATTCCAGATGAAAGTGAATCCGCTCCTGACGTATAAGAGGAAACACCTGTACTCAGGGTCTGTGCCCCTGTACTTAAAGTCTGTGCTCCCGTGCTTAACTGCTGAGCTCCGTCATTAAGTTCCTTTGCTCCGTCATTAAGTTCACTTACACCGGATTTCAGCGTTCCGATTCCATCATAGAACTCTTTATATTTGTCATTCAATGTGCTGGTTCCGTCATAGAGTTCTTTTGTACCATCTACCAGCTTCACCGCCGCATCCTTCAGATCTTTCATGGAATCCTTCAGATCATCCAGCCCGTCAATGTCATCGAAATCAATATCACTGAAAATATCTGACATTGCCACAGTAAATGCAGAACTCATCTCGCAGTCTGTAACATCTGCTTCCATTGTAAAACCTTCCGGAATATCTACTTCATCTGCAATATCTTCCGACAGATCAAGACTTTCTTTCATTCCAGGCATTCCAATTCCGATTACAATATTTCTGCTTCCATCAGATATCACTTTTCCATTATCTACAGTTATATCAGAAAAATTATCTGTGGAAAGGATCATTCCCGTTACCATAACAAATGGAGAATAGATCTCCGTTTTCTCTCCGTTTACCGTCTTTGTTGTACTGGAGGTATTGGTATAAGTTACTTCCATTTTAAGATGTCCCGTTTTTCCCGCCAGCTCTTCCGGTGAAATCTCCGTGCCATCCAGATAGTATTTAATCCCTACGGAAACCGGAAGCTCCTTATCCGTTTTTCCCTGATAATAAATATCTTTTCCGTCTGTGCTCCATGTCAGGTTATCACCATTCTGTGTGAAAGTCTCATCACCTTTTACATTCTTGATATCTGTCAGATCAGAAATATCCTTAACTTCTGATATCGAACTGTCTCCTGAATTTTTCAGCCAGTCAGATACAGTTACGTCTGTTACATCACCGGCAGCTGTTGTATTTACATAGACCGTCTCTTCTTTCTGAACCTCACTGCCATCTGTCGAAGCGGCTGCCATCACAGTACCTGCTCCGAGAACCACAGCCATTCCTGCTGCAAGTGTTGCTGCTGTTTTCTTTCTGTTTCTGTTCATAATAAACTACTCCTTTATATTCTGTCTCCGTAACCGTTCAGTATACAGTTACCTATCACTTTACTACAGGCTCCTTATTTTTTATTTCGCAACCGTTCAGTACTCTTATTTCTTCTCTTCTGCCGTTTTCTTTTTGGCAAATCCGATTGAAGTATGACAGATAATCGGATCAAATATCATAAACATTGCCGGCAGTATCAGAAGTACGACCAGTGTACTGATAACCGCACCACGCGAAAGCAGATTTGTAATGCTTCCGATCATATCGACCTGTGTATAAAGGCCAACACCAAACGTTGCTGCGAAGAAACTGCACCCGCTGATCACAATTGACTTCATAGATGTCTTATGCGCAATGGCAATAGATTCTTTCTTACTCTTTCCAAGTCCACGCTCTTTCTGATATCTGCTGGTCATCAGGATCGCATAATCAACTGTTGCACCTAACTGGATACAACCGATAACGATACTTGCCACGAATACAACCTCTTTTCCCTGATAATATGGAACAGACATATTGACAAAAATCGCAAATTCAATGACTGCAACCAGGATAAACGGAAGAGAAATGGATTTAAACACAACCATGATAATAACAAAAATCGCAAGGATAGAAACCGTATTTACCGTCTTCAAATCCACATCCGTAACATCCTGCAAATCCTTTGTCAGAGGTGCCTCACCGATCACCATGGATTCCGGGCTGTAACCTTTTACGATCTTCTGAATCTCGTCAATCTGATTATTTACCTCATCTGTTGCGGTCTTATACTTAGAGCAGATAAACTCCATCTCATATTCATCGCTCTCAAGCATTTTCTTCAGGTCACTCGGAATCATGGTATCAGGGAATGCCGCACCTACAAAAGAGTCCATTCCAAGTGCCCATTTCACACCGTCAACCTCTTTGATCTGATTAAGCATTTCAGTTTTTTCTTTTGAAGTCAGTCCCTTCTTTAACAAAACCATATGCACATTGTTCATATCAAAAGTTTCCTGAAGCTTTGCATTTGCCACATTACTGTCCAGAGTAGAAGGCAGTGATTTATCAATATTATAGTAATTCTGTAGATTGTTATTTCCGTGGATTGCCGGGAACAGCATAACCAGGAAAATGATCAGCCATACTTTATAATGTTTCGTGATAAACGCCGATGCCTTGTCAAAGCTTGGAAGCAATGGCTTATGTGTTGTCTTCTCAATGGCTTTATCAAAAGTAAGTACAAGTGCAGGAAGTAATGTTACACAACAGAACACTCCAATCACAACACCCTTTGCCATTACGATACCCATATCCCGTCCAAGCGCAAATGTCATAAAGCAAAGTGCAATAAATCCGGCCACCGTTGTAACAGAACTTCCTATTACGGATTTAAAAGTTGCACTGATCGCATGAGCCATTGCTCTTTCATTGTCACCATCAAAACGTTTCTTATTTTCCTCATAACTGTTCAGCAGGAAAATAGAATAATCCATAGTAACACCTAACTGAAGAACGGCAGTCAGTGCCTGAGTGATATAGGAAATCTGTCCAAGAAAAATATTACTTCCGAGGTTGTATAAAACTGCCACACCAATACAGAGCAGGAATAATACCGGTACAACCAGAGAATCCATTGCCAGAAGGAGTACTACCAGGGAAAGGCATGAAGCAATGACAACGTAAATTGGCATTTCTTTGAGTGCAATCTGCTTAATATCAGTGACAATACCTGTCATTCCACTGACGAAACAATTCTCAGAAGTTATTTTTCGAATTTCTGTTACAGCATCCATAGATGTTTCGGATGATGTTGTATTGTCAAACAGGGCGATCATCATTGTTGCATCCCCGTTAAAAAATGCCTCCCTTAAATCTGTCGGGAGCATTTCTACAGGAACAGAAACATCCAAAACGCTGTCATACCATAAAACTTTTTTTACATGGTCCACCGCTTCTACTTTTTCTTTCAGAGCAGCTACATCCTTCAGTTCCATATCCTCCACAACTATCATGGAGAACGCTCCCATTCCGAACTGGTCTACCATAATATCCTGTCCTTCAACGGTTTCCAGGGTATCCGGCAGGTAACTTAATACATCGTAATTGATTCTGGTTGCAGCCATACCGAGATATGCCGGAATCAATAACACGATTCCGATAATAATGATCAGTATTTTGTGTTTTGCAATCCACTTTCCTACCTTAATCATCTTTTTCTCCTTTTCTTTTTCTTATTGATACTGCTTAATCATTCTATGACCAACAGTCATTTTTTATCTCATGAAATGTTATATCTCAAAACCAACAGTCAGTCAATAAACATTCTTCACAATTTGTCTAAATTTTTTATAAAAAATGTAACTGTTCAGCGGTCTGCTATTCTGCAAGAGATCTGGAGATGAAAATTTAATTTTGATATCATATTGACTTTTAGTCATTTTTGTTTGAAAATAAGAAAATAACTGTTCAGCGATTTCTGTCTCACAAAATGCTGAACAGTTATAAAAAAGTATGAAAGAAGGAATGTTCCGTGGGAAAGCTGGAATCAAATAAAAAAAAGAAAAAGGATGCCCTGTTCAAAACTGCTTTTGATCTTTTCACTACCAAGGGACTTGCCAAGACCACAATTTCTGACATTGTGAATCAGGCCGGTGTCGCAAAAGGAACCTTCTATCTTTATTTCAAAGATAAATATGACATTCGCAACAAGCTTGTCTCCCGTAAAACCTGTGAACTGTTCTTCCATGCACATGAAGCATTGCAGAATGCACATATTACAGAATTCGGTCAGCAGGTACATTTTATTGTCGATTATATTCTGACTACACTCGAACAGAATCATACACTCCTTCTCTTTATTTCAAAAAATCTTTCCTGGGGAGTATTTAAATGTGCTTTTGAAGAAAAATCTCCGGACGATGAATATAACTTCTACCAGTCTTATCTGGACATACTGGCACAAAACGGGATTCATTATAAAAATCCGGAACTGCTGCTCTTTACCATTATTGAACTGGTAGGTTCTACCTGTTATAGCTGTATTCTTTATCAGCAGCCGGTAGCCATGTCTGAATATCGTCCCTATCTGCATAAGACAATTTCAGGAATCATGAATACTTTTTCCCGGAATAATACTGATTCCTCTAAAAACATTTACTGCACGGCTCATACCCCATAGCTTCTGCCTCAGACTGGGTCACCTGCGTAGCGGTATCAGGATTCATTCTTCCGCAGTCCGGAATACTGTGATATTTTTCTCCGGTTGCCGGGATCCACACCATTGTTCCATAAGATTCTTCCTGTGTATCATCTTCAGTCTGCGTAGTTTCCTGTGCTGAACTGTCAGACTCATTCTGTGACTGAACGGCATCACCGGACGAATAATCATTACACGGTTCCTGAGACCAAGAAATTTCAGTTCCGTCAGATACGGCAACTATCGTCCCCTGTTTATCTGTACGAAACACCGGAATCCCCATATCTGCCAGTCGTCCCATTGTCTCTGCTGACGGATGATTATATTTATTATTAACACCGCAGCTGATCACAGCATAAGACGGAGAAGTTGCTTCAAGAAAATCCCATGTACTCGAACTTGCAGAGCCATGATGCGCTACGGAAAGGACATCACAGTCAAGATTCATCCCCGTACTGATCATGTCCTGCTCACTTGTTTCTTCCGCATCTCCGGTGAAAATAAAACTGTTCGAACCATTTTCAAGTTTGATCACAAGCGAATTATCATTACTGTTCTGGCTGATACCATCCGGTGCCAGAACTGTAAAACTTCCGGTACCAAAGTCAAAAATATCACCTACAGATGGATGCTTCATGATAATTGCATTTGCAGTAGCAGTATTCATAAATGTATCAAACAGATTGGAGGTATGTACATAATCCGGACCCAGCACATTGTCCACCTCAAAGTCGTTTAAACATTCAACAAGACCTCCAAGATGATCCTCATCATAATGAGAAGAGATCATGTAATCGATGGTCTGTACATTCTGCTGCTGTAAATAAGACACAACCTGATCTGCATGACTTTGATCCCCGCCGTCATACAGCAGATTCTGTCCGCCGGACTGTACCAGAATCGCATTTCCCTGACCTACATCAAGAAAATGTACTGCCATATCTCCTCCTGCTGCGGCACTTACTGTCAGTGCAGACTGAGGAATCAATGCAAATATTAGAAGAAATAATGATAAAATCAATGATTGTAGTTTATTCTTTTTTTTCATAAGTAGATTCTCCTGATTACTTGATAATTATAATAATGTTAAGGTCAAAAATATTTGCCTCCAACCTGACATCTGCGACTTGCTCCGCATCTACGCTGCTCCCGCAATTCTCGATATCATATAATATCAGATTCTGCAGACCGTCACTACCTTATAGTTCAAATACTTCCAGATCATCCGGAATCAGAAGGTTTCCTTTATAGTATTCTTTTCCTTCTTCTGTGTAGAGTTCCTTTCGTCTGGCTATATTTTTATCCTCTGTATGATACAGGATCAGATTCTCTGCTCCCAGTTTTTCTGCCAGCTGACAGGCATCTTTAACTGTGGAATGATGCTTCTCATATGGTTTGAATTTGTATGCCTGTGAGAACAGGCAAAATGCCTCATGGAGAAGCCATGTACTGTCTGCTGCATATTGATACTCACACTCATTGTACGGTTCATCTCCACAACAGGTCAGTTTTTTGCCTTTTGCATATTCCATACAAAATCCAAACTGCTTGGCTTTCGTTGACATAATATCAAAAAATATTACTTTATGACCCAGAATAACTCTTTCTTCTCCGTCTTTTACTTCTTCAAGATGAACTTTCTCCCCGATATATTTCGTTTCTTTTGCTGTCAGCAGCATCTGTGCCATCTGCTTCAGCAGATTAATCACTTCATCATGTCCGTAAATCATCACTTCGCCATCAAACTGCCCCCTTGCCATTCCCTGACAATACATACGAAGCATCCAGATAATTCCAAGCAGATGATCAATATGTTTATGCGTCACAAAAATCGTACTGATATCTTTCCAGCTGATTCCTGCCGTCTCCAGCTGTTTCAGAATCGTATTTCCTCCACCGCCATCTATCATAAAATATTCCTTTTCTTCATTTAATGCAAAGCAGGTATTATAGCATTTGGTTACCTTTGCATTTCCAGTTCCAAGTATTGTAAGTTTCATTTTCTTTGTGTACCTCCTGATTTTTTCTAAATATACGTGTCATCTGACGTTGATGCCACTATAAACAAAAGTCCCCTATCCATAAAATGTACTCTCAGAATCTTTTTGTGCTTGATTTTGTGAGCAGATTTTTTTCAGTTGTGCCCAAATTTCAGAGGTGTACGCGATGCGTACATTGATGAAATTCGGGTGCTACTGGCAGAAAATCGGCCACAAAAGCAAGTGCATGAAAGACTCCGAGAGTACATAAAACTTTCATATGCAGATATGCCTCATTTATGGATACTGTCAGAGCTTTTACAGTCAGTATACCATATTTTACAGCAAAAGGAAATCTGCCGGATACACTCAAAAGTCCTCTATATCACAGTTACCAACACAGAACTGTAACTCACAATTTTATAAATATGCCATAAAATATAGCATAAGTTTTTTAGGAAGGACATCAAATATGGAAAATTATCGGACGGGACATTCCTGTGGTCGCCCATATAACCGTACCTGTGGAATGAACAGAACCCAGCCTATGAATAAAACAGTAAGCAAATCCGGATATTCCGACAAAGATACAGATACCTGCAATTGTGTTATGCCAGGAACGCAGAGAAAAAGCAATGCAATGTTCTCTCATCTTCAGTATCTGGAACCAACAATGGCATATATTCCCTGTCAGAAATTCACAGAAAATTTTCCGCTACAATATGCATTAAACGTGGGGACCATCTTTCCACAATTATATAAACCATTCTGCGGAAAGAGAGGTGCCCACCGATGAAAACAAATTGCTCCAGAAATCAATTGCTAAACCGCATCAACCAGATCAGCTTCGCAATAAATGATATGGTTCTGTATCTCGACACTCATCCCTGTGATGAAAAAGCCCTGACCTACTGCCATGAACTTGTAGAAGAACGTCAAAAACTGCTAAAAGAATATGCCGAGACAGAAGGACCTCTCACAATTGATACTACAGACCAGACTGAGGAATCCATCTGGAAATGGATGGAACAGCCATTTCCCTGGGAAAAGGAAGGAGCGTGCAGATAGTATATGTGGAATTATGAAAAAAGACTTCAGTATCCGATAAATATCACACAGCCAAATGCTAAGATTGCACAGTATATCATGAGTCAGTATGGTGGCCCGGATGGCGAGATTGGTGCTTCTCTGCGTTATCTTTCCCAGCGTTTTACCATGCCAAACAGAATGACTGCTGCTTTATTAAACGATATAGGCACAGAAGAACTAAGCCATCTGGAAATGGTATCTACCATCGTGCATCAGCTGACTCGTAATCTTTCCATGGAGGAGATTGAGAAAGGTGGATTCGGGGCATACTATATTGACCATACAGTCGGCATCTGGCCTCAGGCTGCCGGTGGCATACCCTTTAATACCTGTGAGTTCCAGAGCAAAGGGGATCCGATCACAGATCTGTTCGAAGATCTGGCCGCAGAGCAGAAAGCCCGATCCACTTATGACAATATTCTCAGAGTTGTCCGGAATATACCCGAGATTGCAGATCCGATTAAGTTTCTGCGTGCCAGAGAGATTGTTCATTTTCAGAGATTTGGAGAAGCACTCCGTTCCATTCAGGAAGAGCTGGATGCCAACAACTTTTATGCTTTCAATCCAGGCTTTGATAACCCATGCACAGCATCCAGCAGTAACTCTGAATAAACGTCGGCTGTTCCAGGTCTTCACTGCTACACTCCAAAATCAGAAGACACAAAAATTTCATATTTACAAATACCTCTAACAGTGCTATAGTATCTTTACTTTCTTAACAGCAAATATAACTGTTCTGTGTTTTTTACAGGCAGCAGCCATTGAACAGTTATCATCAAATAACACTTTATATGATATAAATGGGGCTGTTTCACATTATTTTCCATGTGACAGCCCCCTTATTGGAGGAATTATGCAGATAATTATTGTTGGATGTGGTAAAGTCGGACGTACTCTGGCACAGCAGCTTCAGGAAGAAGAATCTGATATTACCCTGATAGATGTCTCTTCTAATGTAATCACCTCTCTTCAGGACGATATTGATGCCATGGGAATTGTCGGGAACGGTGCAAGTATCAATACTTTGATGGAAGCCGGAATTGAAAATGCCGATATTATGATCGCAGTAACCGGCTCTGATGAAATGAATCTTCTGTGCTGTCTGATTGCCCAGAAAACAGGGCACTGCCAGACAATTGCCCGTGTACGCAATCCTATTTATGCCAACGAGATCAGTTTTATCAAAAAACGTCTGGGTGTCACAATGATCATAAATCCGGAATTTGCTGCTGCACAGGAAATTTCCCGATTATTGCGTTTTCCGTCTGCTATCAAAATTGATACCTTTGCCAGAGGACGTATAGAAATGCTGAAATTCAAGGTTCTTCCGGAATTTGACCTGGATGGCATGACTATTTCCCGCATCACAGAAAAGCTTCGCTGCGATGTTCTGTTCTGTGCCGTAGAAAGCCGTGATGCAGTTTCTATTCCCGGTGGTAATTATGTAGTACATGATGGTGATATGATCTCAATCCTCGCCTCGCCGGTAAATGCAGCTGCATTTTTTAAAAAAATCGGTCTTAAAACCCATCAGGTTAAAAATGCTATTATCGTTGGCGGTGGTACCATCTCCTATTATCTTACAAAGGCATTGCTTGATATGAATATTTCTGTCAAGATTATCGAACAGAACGAACAACGCTGCGAAACTTTAAGCGATCTGCTTCCTGATGCAACGATCATCAACGGAGACGGCACAAATCGCTCTCTTCTTATGGAGGAAGGTCTTGCCCGCACGGAGGCATTCGTATCTCTCACAAATATGGATGAGGAAAATGTTTTTCTGGCACTTTTTGCCAAAACTATATCAAAAGCTAAACTGGTTGCAAAAGTAAACAGACTTTCTTTTGATGATGTTATTGACAGCCTTGATATCGGCAGTGTTATTTATCCAAAATACATTACTGCCGATTACATCCTGCAATATGTGCGAGCTATGCAGAACAGTATTGGAAGCAATATTGAAACCCTTTATCACATTCTGGACAATCAGGCTGAGGCATTGGAATTTGCGATTCGTGAAAATTCGCCAGTCGTAGGCATCCCGTTATCCGAACTGAATCTGAAAAAAAATTTACTGGTAGGATATCTGAACCGTAATGGTGAAGTAAAAATCCCCCGTGGTCATGATGTCATTCAGGTTGGTGATACTGTGATTATCGTAACTACTCACAAGGGTCTGCGTGATATTACAGATATTCTGGAAAAGTAAAGGAGACGGATTATGAATTATTCAATCATTATCTACCTCATTGGCATAATTCTCAAGATTGAAGCCGCATTTATGGTTCTTCCGGCAGTCACCGCATTGATTTACCAGGAACCATCCGGTGTTGCTTTCCTGATTACAATTGTTATATGTCTGATGATTGGGATTCCACTTAACTGGAAAAAACCGGTCAAAAAAGCATTCTATACAAAAGAAGGCTTCGTAACAGTAGCTTTGAGCTGGATTGTTTTAAGTATTATGGGTGCTATTCCATTTTTTATCAGCCGATGTATTTCAAATCCTGTTGATGCACTGTTCGAAACTGTTTCCGGCTTCACCACAACAGGTGCCAGTATCTTAAGTGATGTGGAAGCTCTTCCTCACTGCATGCTGATATGGAGAAGCTTCACGCACTGGATAGGTGGAATGGGGGTTCTGGTCTTTATCCTTTCCCTTCTGCCGCTCACAGGCGGATACCATATGAATCTGATGAAAGCAGAAAGCCCGGGACCATCCGTAAGCAAACTTGCGCCAAAAGTACAATCCACAGCTAAAATCCTTTACTCAATTTATCTTGTAATGACTGTTATTCAAATTCTTCTGCTTCTTGCCGGAGGAATGCCTCTGTTTGATACAATCTGTACTGCGTTTGGTACTGCAGGAACCGGTGGATTCGGTATCAAGAATGACAGCATGGCCAGTTACAGTCCTTATCTGCAAAATATTACTACCATATTTATGATTTTATTCGGTGTCAACTTTAATGCTTACTTCTTTATCATGACCCGGAAGTTCGCTCAGGCATTTAAAATAGAAGAAGTCCGTTATTATTTTGGGATTATCGGAGTTTCTGTCCTGATTATCAGCTGCAATATCTATCACATTGCAGGAAACGCAGCCAGAGCATTCCAACAGGCAGCGTTCCAGGTCGGCTCCATTATCACTACCACCGGATATGCTACAACAGATTTCAACGGATGGCCGGAAATTTCCCGTACTATACTGGTCATGCTAATGTTTATCGGTGCCTGTGCAGGAAGTACAGGAGGCGGTATCAAGGTTTCCAGGATTCTGATCCTGTGTAAGACAGTCCGAAAAGAGCTGCACATTTTCCTGCATCCAAATGCAGTAAAGAAAATAAAAATGGATGGCAAAGCAATTCCTCATGAAGTTGTTCGTTCTACTAATATTTTCTTTATTATATATGTACTGATCTTTGCTGCATCCATATTTCTGATCGCATTTGATGATTTTGATCTGATCACAAATTTTACAGCCGTTGCAGCAACCTTCAATAACATTGGTCCCGGTCTTGAACTTGTCGGACCTACCGGAAATTTTGGTATATTTTCCTGCTTTTCAAAGCTGATCCTTACATTTGACATGCTTGCAGGCCGACTTGAAATCTTCCCCCTGCTTTTGCTATTTGTAAGAGATACCTGGAAAAAATTCTGAAAGATTTTTTTTAAAATATTTTTTTACATTATGTTCATAATTTTCTCACAAATATTGGATATAATGGCTTTCAGAAAGATGATAAATCTTTCTTATAAATATTTTTCTTTTTCATACGCGCCGGTACGAAAGTACCGGCCTCCTTCCATTTATAAGACTTTATATTCTACGGTGTTTTTTTTACTCCCATATAATCGAATGACGGAATAAAGCTTTCTTCCGCACTTTCTCCCTCCTGAAAGAATCCTTTTTCTATCCCTGTGTCAAATGCATATTTCAGAACTTTTCTGTATTCTCTTTTTGTTACACGCCGATTTAATTCCGTATATATTTTCTGCTGAAAAACAGGTGTATACTGACTCATTATACTGATATAAATCTGATTTCCAAATTTTTCGTTCAATATTCTCAGTACTTCTTTTGAATTTTTTGTATGACCGGGCAGAACAAGATGACGGACAATTGTTCCTTTTTGAATATATCCGTTTTTATCAAACTCCGGTATTCCTGTCTGACGCACCATTTCAGTAACTGCCTCCAGTGCTTTTTCCGGATAATCCGGTGCATGTGAAAACTGCTCTGCCAGTGTACTCTGCGCATACTTGTAATCCGGCAGATAAACATCTACATACCCTTCCAGCAGCTTCAACGCATCCACGTTCTCATATCCACTGCTGTTATAGACAACCGGAATCTTCAGTCCCTGCTTCCCGGCACTGTCCAGAGCTTCGATAATCTGTGGAATATAATGTGTTCCGGTTACCAGATTGATATTCGCGGCATCCTTTTCCTGCAGCTCCAGAAAAATTTCAGTCAATCTCTCTATCGTAATCTCTAATCCACTGTTTCCAATCGCAATATCTCGATTCTGGCAGAAACGGCACCGCAAATTGCATCCTGTAAAAAATACTGCTCCTGACCCTCTGGTTCCTGAAATACATGGTTCTTCCCACATATGCAGTGCAGCTCTTGCCACTCTCAGTTTCTGATCCATTCCGCAATATCCGGTTCGTCCTTCCAGCCTGTCCGCGTGACAATTTCTCGGACAAAGGCTGCAGCTTTGTAAATTATCTATCTTCATCTTAGTTTGTCCTTTTTATACCATATCAGCTGAATTTCTTTGTTACAAATGAATAAGTGCTCTCGTTTTTCTCCGGTACATAATTATATACTCTACTATCAGTACATGTCTATTCTTATTTACATCAGTCACTACATCTTCTCATTTACTCATATTTAATAATTTCCT
>CAVCYJ010000041.1:0-17419 GCA_963605995.1 Holdemanella biformis
TGGAGAAACTCCCGGATGCCCTGCGCCCGGGCGGACGCGTGGCAATTCTTACATTTCATTCCGGCGAGGACAAACTGGTAAAGAAAGCCTTCAAAGAAGGGTACAGGGCAGGAATCTATTCAGATTATGCCAGAGATGTGATCCGTCCGTCAGCTCAGGAATGCGCACAGAACGGAAGAGCCCGCTCCACAAAAATGCGCTGGGCGGTAAAAGCAGACTGATATGGAAGGGCTATAAGAACAGAAAGCGTGAGACTATGGATTATTTGTCAAAGAATGTTGCAGAGAATTTAAAAAGGATCAGAAAATCAAAAAGTATGAGTCTTGATCAGGTGGCAGAGCAGACCGGAGTCAGCAAGAGTATGCTGGCTCAGATTGAAAGAGGAACTGCGAATCCTTCTCTCGGAGTGTTGGGAAAGATCACAAGCGGACTTCGTGTTGAATTTCAGGAACTGATCCAGCCGCCGAGAGTAGACTGCTGCCTTGTAACTCCCGAAGAACTCCTACCGACGAAAGAACTGGCCGGAAAATACCGGGTATGGACCTGTCTGCCATATGAAGATACAAGATTTGTAGAGGTATATCAGATTGAAGTAGAACCGGGAGAAGCTTATGTGAGCGGAAGCCACGGCGAAAAGACCAGAGAGTATCTGGTAGTAACAGAAGGAATCCTGACTGTGGAATGCCATAAACAAAGCTATCAGGTACAGAAAAATCAGATATTCAAGTTCGAGACGGACCAGAAGCATTGCTACAGAAATGAAGGCGCAGAAAAGGTATGCTTTACCTGTTTCTTTCTGGATTACCACGGGAAACAGCCGGACTCTCTGTAATATATCCAATCAGTCTGTACAATATAATGTACAAATACATAATGATAATATACTATATTGCTCACACCCAACATGGAATATCCCACCGCGGCAAGCTGAGTTTATAAAACCGATGCGCGACATGAAGTCTGTATAAGCAAATAATGAAATGGATTTATAGCAATCCTCTAAGATAATGCATTTACGAGGACTGCTATAGAATGTTTTTGTCATAATTCCTGCAATGATCGAAGAAAAACTGTAGATTTTTGAAAAAAGGGATTGACAAATTTTTGTTATAGTGATAGTGTAAGGATGTACAAAATAATAGACAAAAAAGTAAAGCAAAGGTGCTTATCAGAAATGGAGATATGCCTTTGCTTTTTTGTATTTCGGTACAAAAGGCGCAGACAGAATTTTATTCAATGATTCAGGAGGGCACAGTTATGAAATTAAAAGACACAGGATTAACTTTTCAGGACATCAAGGACAAGGTAAACAAATACATGATCGAAACCTATGAGCGTTTTGATTTCCTTGCAGAAACAGCAGAGGGTATGTATATCTATGATGAGAACAAGACACCATATCTTGACTTTTATGCAGGTATTGCTGTAAACAGTGCAGGAAACTGTAACCCGAAGGTTGTGGAAGCTGTAAAGGATCAGGTAGGAGATATTATGCATACCTTCAACTATCCATACACAATCCCACAGGCGCTGCTTGCCGAAAAAGTATGTGAGACAATTGGAATGGACAAGATTTTCTATCAGAACTCCGGTACAGAGGCCAATGAAGCAATGATTAAAATGGCACGTAAATATGGTATTGAGAAATATGGTCCAAACCGTTATCATATTGTAACTGCAAAGATGGGATTCCACGGAAGAACATTTGGCGCGATGTCTGCAACTGGTCAGCCGGGCAACGGATGTCAGGTAGGCTTCGGACCAATGACCTACGGATTCTCATATGCACCGTATAATGATCTGCAGGCTTTCAAGGATGCCTGTACAGAGAATACGATCGCGATCATGGTTGAGCCGGTACAGGGCGAAGGCGGAGTACATCCTGCAACAATGGAATTTATGCAGGGACTTCGTAAATTCTGTGATGAGAATGATATGCTCCTGCTGATCGATGAGGTACAGACAGGATGGTGCAGAACAGGTGCAGTGATGTCCTATATGAATTATGGCATCAAACCGGATATCGTTTCCATGGCAAAAGCTCTTGGCGGTGGTATGCCGATCGGTGCGATCTGTGCTACAGAAGAAGTGGCAAAAGCTTTTACAGCAGGTTCCCACGGAACTACATTCGGAGGACATCCGGTAAGCTGTGCCGCAGCTCTTGCTGAGGTAAATGAACTTCTTGACAGGGATCTTGCAGGAAATGCCAAAAAGATGGGTGACTATTTCTCAGCAAAACTTGAGAAGCTTCCTCATGTAAAAGAAGTAAGACATCAGGGACTTCTGGTTGGCGTTGAATTTGACGATACGATCAGCGGAGTAGAAGTAAAACACGGATGTATCGACAGACATCTTCTGATCACTGCGATCGGAGCCCATACTATTCGTATGATCCCGCCGCTTATTGTATCTGAAGAAGAATGCGATAAAGCAGCAGCAATTATAGAAGAGGCTGTAAAGGCACTTGAAAAATAAATAAAAAAACAGATTCTCAAAACAAGGATAATAAGGACATAAAAGACAAGGGCGTCATGAAAGATAAAACTTTCGTACGCCCTTTTGACATATTTGTTTATGAGGAAATTCAAATGTGAGAGGAAAACGAATGGAACATCTGGTTATTACGATAGGCTGCGAATACGGAGCCAAGGGAAATGCGATAGGCAAAAAAATCGCTCAGGATCTGGGAATCAAGTTCTATGATCGTGATCTTGTAGATGAGATCATAAAAGAAGTCGGGATTCCCACTGATATAATGGAAAAGGTTGAGGAAGGCGGAACGATTGCAGGCAAAGGTGCAGAAGGAGATGTAAGAGGTGCATTCTCAAAGTATGCGGATCTGACAGAGCGTGCAATTCATGTACAGAAACAGATCATCAGAAAGCTGGCAGAAAGAGAATCATGTGTGATCATCGGAAGATCGGCAGATTATATTCTGAAAGATACGCCGGATCTTAAACTCATGAGAGCTTTTATTTATGCTCCGGATGAGGTTCGCATCAGAAATGTCATGAAGAGTCACAATCTCTCCGAAAAAGATGCAAAACTTCTGATCCAGGAGAAGGATAAACGTTATCACAAGAGACATCTGGCACTGACAGGAAGTAACCGTGGTGACAGACATAACCGCAATATCCTGATTGACAGCAGTTATCTCGGGATTGAGAAAACGGCAGCATATCTGGAAGACCTGGTCATTACTAAATACGGAAAAAAGGAGGCATAAACCATGGAACAGAAAAAATCAGAATTTGACAAGGTGCTTGGCGCATGGGACATCCTTGTGATCGCATTTGGCGCTATGATCGGATGGGGATGGGTTGTATCCTCCGGAAACTGGATTGAATCCGGCGGTGTTGTAGGTGCAGCTATTGCCTTTGCCATCGGTGGTATTATGATCTTCTTCGTAGGTCTGACTTATGCAGAACTGACTGCTGCCATGCCGCAGTGCGGTGGTGAGCACGTATTCAGTTACAGAGCAATGGGAGCAAATGGTTCTTTTGTCTGCACATGGGCGATCATTCTGGGATATGTAAGTGTTGCGTGTTTTGAAGCGTGTGCTTTCCCGACAATTATTACCTATCTCTGGCCGGGATTTCTGAAGGGATATCTCTATACTGTAGCCGGTTTTGATGTTTATGCCTCTTGGCTGATCGCGGCGATCGTTGTTGCTTTGCTTATCACAGTGATCAATATAATCGGAGCAAAAACAGCGGCAATCCTGCAGACGGTTCTGACCTGTATCATCGGAGGTGCCGGAATTGTCCTTATTGTTGCATCTGTGATCACAGGCAGCCCTGACAGCCTCCAGGGACAGATGTTTGTAGGAAACGGTTCCGGAGAAATGTTCAGAAACATCATAAAGGTTGCGGTTGTTACACCGTTTTTCTTCATCGGCTTTGACGTTATTCCGCAGGCGGCGGAGGAGATTAATGTTCCACTGAAAAAAATCGGTAAAATGATGATTCTCTCAGTAGTTTTGGCAGTTATCTTTTATGCCTGCGTGATCCTTGCGGTAGGTTATCTCCTTAATCCGGCAGAGATCATGGAATCTCAGCAGAGTTCAGGTCTTGTTACCGCCGACGCAATGGCGAAAGCTTTTAACACCAAAGCAATGGCAAAGGTTATTATCGTAGGAGGTATGTGCGGTATTGTTACTTCCTGGAACTCTTTCCTGCTTGGCGGTTCCCGTGCATTGTATTCCATGGCAGAATCTTACATGATCCCGCCTGTATTTGCGAAGCTTCATCCTAAATACAAAACCCCGATCAATGCCTTATATCTGATCGGCGCGCTGACCATGCTGGCTCCTTTTGCAGGACGTACCATGCTTGTATGGATCAGTGATGCAGGTAACTTTGGATGCTGCCTTGCATACTGTATGGTTTCTGTTTCCTTCCTGATCCTCCGCAAAAAAGAGCCGGATATGCCAAGACCATATAAGGTTGGTCCGTATAAATTCGTAGGAGTTATGGCAGTTGTAATGTCCGGACTTATGGTACTGGTGTACTGTATTCCGGGTTCAGGCGGAACACTTGCACCGCAGGAATGGCTGATGGTAGGCGCATGGAGCCTTCTGGGTGTCGTATTCTTTATTGTATGCAAAAATAAATACAAAGAAGATTTTGGTAAGCTGATTGAACTGATCTCAGATGAAGATGCTGCAAGCCTTATGCCGGAAGCTGACGATGAGGAGCTTGACCTGGTTATTGATGCCGCGATAGACAGAGTACTTGCTGCTGTGACAGATTGACAATAAAAAATAGAAAGCAGAAGAAAAGAGGAAAAAAGAATGAATCCATTTGAGTTTTTTATCCCGCAGAATATTATCGTAGGTGCAGATACCTTATCAAGACTTTCGGAATGTGCCAAAAAGCTTGGCGGTTCCCACGCAATGCTGATCTCAGGTCCGACACTGCGAAAAATGGGAATTGTCGATAAAGCAGGAGATTACCTGAAAGCTGCCGGTATGAAAGTAGATATTTTTACAGATGTAGAGGCAAATCCTTCTGTAACAACAGTAGAAAAAGCAACAGAAGCTTACAAAGCTTCAGGTGCGGATTTCATCGTTGCGCTGGGCGGCGGCTCTCCGATGGATGTTGCCAAGGCAGTAGGAGTAACTGCAAAGTTTGGCGGCAGCATTACCGAATACGAAGGAGCGCATAAGGTTCCGGGGAAAATCGTTCCGCTGATCGCTATCCCGACAACCGCCGGAACCGGTTCAGAGGTAACTGCTTTCTCAGTAATTACCGATCACAGCAGAGATTACAAGCTGACCGTATTCAGTTATGAACTGCTTCCCGCGTATGCAATCCTTGATCCAAAGCTTCTGACATCAGCACCGGCTTCTGTAGCGGCAGCCTGCGGAATTGATGCTTTTATCCATGCAGAAGAGGCTTATGTATCCACTGCGGCTTCTCCGTTCTCTGATGCAATGGCAGAAAAAGCCATGGAACTGATCGGCAAAAATATCCGTCGTTTCGTAGCAAGAAGAACTGATCTGGAAGCAGCAGAAGCCATGCTTACGGGATCGCTTTTTGCAGGAATTGCTTTCTCCTTTGCGAGACTTGGAAATGTTCACGCCATGAGCCATCCGGTAAGTGCTTACTTTGATGTGGCACACGGAGTGGCTAACGCAGTGCTTCTTCCGGTGATCGCAGAATATAATGCCCTTGCAGATCATGGAAGGTATCTGACAATATACAATGATATCAGTCCGATTCCTGCATTTGAGGATGAATTTGAACCGTTGATGCTGGTTGAGGCGATACGTGAGCTGAATGAAGATATCGGAATCCCTGCCGACCTGACAACTGCGATACGTCAGGCTGCAAAGGGAAAGGAAGTCTCTGACGAAGAGATTGAAAGCAAGATCGATGCAATGGCAGAGGATGCAATGAAGAGCGGAAATATAGCAGTAAACCCAAGATCCTCCAGAAAACAGGATATTGTAAAACTGTATCATAAAGCATTATAAGAAAAAAATCTCCCGGATATCCCCGGTGTTATTCAGATAATGATAGCGTTTGGGATACCCGGGAGATTTTTTATATCAGTTACTGTTCACTCCGTGCCCAGTAACTGTATCACACTGCAGAACAAGAGAACGGGATTTTTGCAATAAAAATATGGATTATTTATAGAAAAAATGATAGACTGTAGACAGAAGTTATCCGTTGCAGGGAGAGGCAGTAAAAGACAAAGGAAGACAACAGAAATGTCAAATTATTATACAGCAATCATATTTCTGAATATATTTGCGCTGGTGATCATGCAGCTGTGTATCAGCAGCAGTACTACTTTAAATAAGAAAAAGAAAAAGATTTTTTATGCTCTGTTTAATGCGATTATAACTGCAGCATTCTGCGAATGGTTCGGAAATTATTTACAGAGCATCGGAGCGGCTACCAGGATTCTGCACATTACAGTAAAAATCCTGGAATTGTCGATTGCTCCGTCTATTGGATTTTTTGTAGTCTGGAATATTGAGAAAAGAGATGAGAAGATAATATACATATATCTTACAGTACATGCCATACTTGAAGTTGCATCCGGGATTGGGGGATTTATTTTTTGCGTGGATGAGAACAGCCGCTATATACATGGGGATTTTTACTGGATATATGTCCTGGCATATACAATATCCATCATATACGGAATTTACATTGTTGTACGGAATTTCGAAAGGTATCAGTACAGCGGTGGAGAATATTTTCTGCTGATGGTCATATTTATGGTTTCCGGCATAGTAATCCAGATGAATGACAGTCGTTTGAAGGTAGATTATGTTGTTACGGGTATGGCTGCTATTATGATGTACGTGCTCACTCTGGAAATGATCTACCAGACAGATGAAGTCACTGAACTTGTAAACAGAAGAGGATTTGATAATTATATTTCCGACATAGAAGATAAATGTATTGTGCTTTTCTTTGATGTGGACTTTTTTAAGCAGATTAATGACACTTATGGACACGCTTATGGTGATACCGTTCTGAAATGCGTAGGAAAGGAGATACGAAAACACTATGCGAAATATGGCAAGTGTTTTCGCTATGGCGGGGATGAATTTTGTGTGACCATGATAAAAAATCTGAATCACCTTGAGAAAATCAATCAGCAGTTTTTGAAATCTATATCAAAACAGAGAGAAGCTGATCCCCGGATTCCGTCAATTTCTATCGGTTATGCATATTATGATCGAAATTATCAAAGCATACAGGATACGATCAGGGAGGCTGACCTTATGATGTACAAAAATAAGGAAATAAACCGGAACGTAACATTCTGACTATGTTTTTTCAGAGTTGATGTAATGGCTGCTTGCAACTTCTTTCTATTCATGCTACAATTCTATGATGTCAAAATGACGTTATACATACGAAAAAAGCTAATAATAAGCTGTACAGAACAGGAGAAACAAATAGATGGCAATGAGTCCGATGATGCAGGAATACTGCAAAACAAAGGAACAATATAAAGACTGTATTTTATTCTACCGCCTTGGGGACTTTTATGAGATGTTTTTTGATGATGCATTGCTTGTAACCAGGGAACTGGAGATCACTCTTACAGGAAAAGATTGTGGATTAGAGGAGAGGGCACCCATGTGTGGTGTCCCTTATCATGCTGCGGAAACCTATATCAACCGTCTCATCGAGCGGGGACATAAAGTAGCGATCTGCGAGCAGGTCGAAGATCCGAAGAAGGCTAAGGGACTGGTAAAGCGAGAGGTTGTAAGGATCGTAACGCCGGGAACTACTCTGGATGCGGCTTCTCTGGATGAAACAAAGAACAACTATCTGATGTCTATCGTGTCCATCGAAGAACACTTTGGATGTGCCATTGCAGATATTACCACAGGTGACTGCTTCCTCACAGAGGTAGACAAACCACAGAAACTTCTGGATGAGATCAATAAATTTGTACCTGCAGAGATCATCTGCAACGATTCTTTCTGTATGTCAAATATAGATACCGATGACCTGCAAAACCGCCTTGGAATCTGCGTTTTTTCACTGGATCCCTGGTATTTTGATGATGAACTTTGCCGTCGTACCCTGAAAGAGCACTTCCATGTAGGCTCTCTGGAAGGACTTGGGATCGGAGATTATGACTGCGGTATCATTGCGGCAGGTGCCCTTTTCCTTTATCTGAAAGAAACACAGAAAACAGCCCTGTCCCATATGGCAACGATCCGCCCGTATGCAGCGGAGAAATATATGCTCATCGACAGCTCCAGCCGCAGAAATCTCGAACTTGTGGAAACTCTGCGTGAAAAACAGAAAAGGGGTTCTCTTCTCTGGGTACTGGACAAGACAAAAACAGCCATGGGAGCCAGAACCCTGCGCAGTTATGTAGAGCAGCCGCTGATCGACAGAGATGAAATCGAAGAACGTCTCGAAGCACTGGAAGAATTAAATAAAAACGGAATGCTGCGCGATGAGATCAGAGAATATCTCGGACCGGTTTATGACCTGGAAAGACTGATCAGCCGTATCAGCTATAAATCAGCCAACCCACGCGATCTGATCGCTTTTGCCTCTTCACTGGAAATGCTTCCATATATAAAGCAGGTATTAAAGGAATTTAAAACTCCTCTGCTCCGGAAAATTTACGAGGACATGGATTCTCTGGAAGACATGACTGACCTGATCAAACGAGCCATTGTGGAAGATCCGCCGCTCGCCCAGAAGGACGGAGGCATTATCAAAGAGGGATACAATGAGGACGTAGACAAATTCCGCCGCTCCAGAACAGATGGCAAGAAATGGCTTTCTGAGCTGGAGGCAAGGGAACGTGAGCGTACCGGTATCAAAACCATGAAGATCAAATATAATCGTGTGTTTGGTTACTCTCTGGAGATTACCAATGCATTTAAAGATCAGGTACCGGAGGATTATATCCGCAAGCAGACTCTTACCAATGCAGAACGTTATATTACCCAGGAGTTAAAAGAACTGGAAGATCTGATCCTCGGCGCGGAGGATAAACTGTACGCACTGGAATATGAATTATTCTGTAATGTACGTGATACAGTCGGCAAAGAGGTTGTGCGTATTCAGAAAACCGCCAAAGCCGTGGCAGCACTGGATGTATTTGCTTCCCTTGCACTGGTTGCAGAACGCAATCACTTTATCCGCCCAAAGACTAATACAACAGGTGTGATCGACATTAAGAACGGACGTCACCCGGTTGTAGAACAGATGATAGAGAACGATATGTTTATCGCAAATGATACATATCTGGATAATAATAAGAAGCGTGTTTCTATTATCACGGGTCCGAACATGGCAGGTAAATCCACTTATATGAGACAGACCGCGCTGATCGTTCTGATGGCACAGATCGGAAGCTTCGTTCCTGCCGAGAAAGCAAACATCGGAATCGTTGACAGGATTTTTACCCGTGTAGGCGCATCCGATGACCTGGCAAGCGGTCAGAGTACGTTCATGGTAGAGATGACAGAGGTTGCCAATATTTTGAGAAATGCCACTTCAAAGAGCCTGCTGATCCTTGATGAGATCGGACGCGGAACCAGCACATTCGACGGTCTTGCGATCGCATGGGCTGTGATCGAACATATCAGTAATACGAAGCTTTGCGGTGCCAAGACTTTATTTGCCACTCATTATCACGAGCTTACTGAACTGGAAGGCAAGATTCCGGGAGTTAATAACTACTGTATTGCAGTCAAAGAGAAAGGTGACGATATCGTATTTCTGCGCAAGATCGTTCAGGGCGGTGCTGACAAAAGCTATGGTATCCAGGTTGCCAAACTGGCAGGTGTCCCGGATTCTGTGATCCAGAGAGCCAAAGAGCTTGTAGAGGAACTGAGCGATGCAGACATCACGGCAGCAGTAAAAGATTTAACGGCAGCAAAGAAGAAAAAGCCGGTATATGACCAGATGGATATGGCACAGATGTCCCTGTTTGATACCGTAAAAGATGACGACATCATTGAAGAGATCAAGGGTCTTGATATGGGAAATATGACTCCTATCGAGGCAATGAATACACTTTATAACCTGCAGAACAAGATTAAGAACAGATGGTGATAAAAGTTGAGAAAAATTGCAGTATTAGACCAGCAGACCATAGATAAGATCGCTGCCGGCGAGGTAGTAGAGCGTCCGTCCTCCATTGTAAAGGAGCTTGTGGAGAATGCCATCGATGCCGGGGCAACCGCGGTGACAGTGGAGATTACAGACGGCGGTAAAAAGATGATACGTATTACAGATAATGGCGGGGGTATGGAACGTGACCAGGTACCCCTGGCATTTTTGCGTCATGCCACCAGCAAAATTGAGAAAGTTGAGGATCTGGAAAACATTGCCTCCCTTGGTTTCCGCGGTGAGGCATTATCCAGTATTGCCGCAGTTGCACAGGTGGAGCTGATCACAAAGACTCCCTCTGCATTAAGCGGTGTACGTTATGTAATCAACGGCGGCGTAGAGGAATCCTTAGAAGATATGGGAGCCCCGGAGGGAACGACGTTTCTGGTAAGAAATCTTTTTTATAATACACCTGCGAGAAGTAAATTTCTAAAGTCAGACAGCACGGAGGGAAATTATGTCAGCACACTGATGGAACAGCTGGCTTTATCCCATTCGGAGATTTCCTTTAAATATATTCAGAATAAACAGGTAAAGCTTCACACATCCGGTAATTACAATGTAAAGGATGTGATCTATAATATATATGGAAGAGATATCACCAGGGCGCTTCTTGGGGTATCTTATGAAAATGATTTCATGAAGATCGAGGGCTTTGTCGGAAAGCCGGAGATTTCAAGGGGAAACAGAACCTTTGAGAACTATTATATTAACGGACGTTTCGTAAAGAATAGGATTATTGCCAAAGGAATTGAGGATGCCTATAAGGGATTCCTTATGCAGCATAAATTCCCGTTTGTTTCTCTTCATATTCAGATGGAGGGAAATGACCTGGATGTGAATGTACACCCAAGCAAAATGGAGGTACGATTCGCCAGAGGAACGGAAGTTTATGACGCGGTTTATGAAACTGTCCGCAAAGCACTTACGACACGGGAAATGATCCAGAATGTTCCTTTTGGAAAAGAGGAAAAAACAAAAAAAACACCGGCAGCGGTGAAGCCGGGGGATGTGCCCGAACCATTTGAAACGAAGCGCCGTGCCGGAATGCAGTACGGAACGATCACCATGGCGGAACAGGCAGTCCGTGAGCAGAGAATCTATCAGACAAAAGATCCGTTCACAAAAGCGGAGGAGCAGCTTTTTGAGGGAACATTAAGTGACAGAAAAGAGGAAGCATCCGGGGCATCTGAAAAAAACACAGATGCAGCACCAGTACAGTATAATAGTCAGCAGGAGAAAACATCCAATGTTCAAAATATAAATACATCTGTAGAGAAAAGTCATTCTGCTGATACTGCCAGTGCTGATGTATCTGAGAGTGAATATACAAAACAGATAAACCCGATGCAAAATGCAGTAAAACAGGAAAACATCACATCTGCAGAAACCGGCAGTCATAAGCCACAGCAGCTTGAACTGTTCGAGGAAAAACTCCTGGCACCGGAATCCCGCAGCCGTCACCGGCTGATCGGACAGATTTTTGATACTTACTGGCTGGTACAGTTTGAGGACAGATTTTTTATTATCGACCAGCACGCAGCCCACGAGAAGGTTTATTACGAACGTTTTGTAAAACGCTTCCGTGAACAGACCATTGAATCCCAGTATCTCAGCCCGCCGCTCATCGTAACCCTGAATCTTCAGGAAGAAGCGCTTCTCGAAACAAACCGTAAATACTTCGAGGATTTCGGTTTCGAGATCGAACCGTTTGGCGGCAGAGAATACTGTATCAACGCAGTACCTGCCAATCTCTACGGTCTGGATGAAGAAGAACTCTTTCTGGAAATGCTGGATAATCTTGCTTCCGGGAAAGACAAAGACCCGCTTGGCATCTTTGCCTCCAGACTTGCGACTATGGCGTGCAAGGCAGCAGTAAAAGGCAACCACCAGATGTCTGCGCAGGAGGCAAATATGCTGATCGATGAGCTTTTGACACTGGACAATCCATACCACTGTCCTCACGGAAGACCAACGATCATTTCCATGACCAAAACAGAACTGGAAAAGAAATTCAAACGTATTGTATAAGGAGATATTATGAAGAAACCACTGATCGTCCTTACCGGGCCAACAGCAGCAGGTAAAACTCATCTCTCCATAGCACTTGCAAAAGCAGTAAACGGGGAGATCATTTCCGCAGATTCCATGCAGGTATATAAATATATGGATATCGGATCAGCCAAGATCCGCCCGGAAGAAATGCAGGGAGTAAAGCATTATCTGGTAGATGAACTGCTGCCGGAGGAAGAATTTCATATTGTAAAATTCCAGCAGATGGCAAAGGCAGCCATGGAAGAAATCTATGCAAAAGGAAAAATCCCGATCCTGGTAGGAGGAACCGGATTCTATATACAGGCGATCACAAGGGATATTGATTTCACCCAGGCAGAACAGGAAGACGGCTATCGTCAGGAACTCGAACACCTTGCAGCAGAAAAAGGAAATGAATATCTGCACCGGATGCTGCAGGAAGCAGATCCTGTCAGCGCAAAGGAAATCCATGCAAACAATGTAAAACGTGTGATCCGCGCCCTGGAATTTTATCACCAGAATCATTCTCCGATCTCAGCGCACAATCAGGAACAAAAAGAACACGAAACCCCATACAATCTGGCATATTTTGTCCTGAATGTTCCAAGAGAACTTCTCTACAAACGCATTGATGAGCGCATTGATGAGATGCTGGATGAGGGACTTCTTGAGGAAGTACAGAGATTAAAAGATATGGGATACCACAGGGGAATGGTTTCCATGCAGGGACTTGGATACAAAGAGATCCTTGCGTATATGGATGGGGAATATCCGCTGGAAGAAGCCATAAGAATTCTGAAAAGAGATACCAGACACTTTGCCAAACGTCAGCTCACCTGGTTTCGCAGGGAGAAAGATACGATCTGGATGAATAAGGATGAGTTCGGTTATAATGAAGAAGTGATCCTTGAGAAGATGCTGGAGATCTGTAAAGATAAGCAAATTCTCTGAGAAAAAATATTACTGTTTGCTCTGTTCTTTGTAACAGGTAAATAATAGAAATTAAATAAACGAGGAATAAACAGATTATGAAAGAAATGTACGCACAGCTTGGAATCTCCTCAGAAGTGTATGACTTCGGTCATAAAATCGAGGAATCCTTAAAAGAAAGATTTGAGAAATTTGACAAAACTGCAGAATATAATCAGATGAAGGTTCTCCTTGCCATGCAGAAGAACAAGGTAAGTGCAGAATGCTTTGGCAGTTCATCAGGTTACGGCTATGATGATATCGGCCGTGAGACTCTTGAGAAAGTTTATGCCGATACTTTCCATACAGAAGCATGTCTGGTACGCCCGCAGATCACCTGCGGAACTCATGCACTGGCGATTGCCTTATTCGGAAATCTCCGTCCGGGCGATGAACTTCTGGCGCCTGCCGGAAAACCTTATGATACCCTGGAAGAAATCATCGGTATCCGCCCGTCCAGAGGTTCTCTTGCAGAATATGGAGTGACCTATCGCCAGATTGAGCTTCTGGAAGATGGAACCTTTGACTATGATAATATCCGAAAAGCGATCAATGAGAAGACCCGTCTCGTAGAGATCCAGCGTTCCAAAGGCTACCAGACCCGCCCGTCATTCTCTGTAAAGCAGATCGGCGAACTGATTGCTTTCGTCAAGAGCATCAAACCGGATGTGATCTGTATGGTAGATAACTGCTATGGTGAATTTGTAGATACTGTCGAACCCAGTGATGTGGGTGCGGACATGGTAGTTGGATCCCTGATCAAGAATCCGGGCGGCGGGCTTGCGCCGATCGGCGGATATATCGCAGGAACGAAAGAGTGCGTGGAAAACGCTTCCTACAGAATGACCTGTCCGGGGCTTGGCAGTGAAGTTGGCGCGACTCTTGGAGTAAACCGTTCATTTTTCCAGGGATTTTTCCTCGCGCCAATGGTTACCAAGGGAGCATTAAAAGGTGCGGTATTTGCGGCAAACGTTTACGAAAAATTAGGTTTTCCTGTAGTTCCGAACTCTGTTGAGGACCGTCAGGATATCATTCAGGCGGTAAGCCTTGGCACACCGGAGGGTCTGATCGCATTCTGCAAGGGAATCCAGGCTGCGGCACCGGTTGACAGTTATGTAGATCCACAACCGTGGGATATGCCGGGATATGACAGCCAGGTAATCATGGCAGCAGGAGCCTTTGTACAGGGATCTTCTATTGAGCTTTCCGCAGACGGTCCGATGAAACCGCCCTACGCAGTATATTTCCAGGGCGGACTTACCTGGGAACACGCAAAACTCGGCGTACTGATGTCGCTGCAGAAACTGGTGGATAAGGGGCTTGTGAATTTAAAATAGTACCGGCTGAGTGGTTACCGGATAATGAATTGCAAAGATGAGGGTGGATTATGAAAAAAAGGCAGGTTGTGATCATTGGCGCAGGTGCTTCGGGAATGATGGCAGCGATTTGGGCGGCCAGAAACGGGGCAGCAGTCACTGTTCTGGAACAGAATGAGAAACCGGGAAAGAAGATCTGTGCAACAGGAAACGGAAAGTGTAATTTTTCCAATCTTGTAATGCCAAAAGACGCATACAGGGGCAGAAATCCGGAATTTGTAAAAGATGTATTCACACAGTTTTCCGTCAAAGATACAGTGAAATTCTTTAAAGAACTGGGAATTTTTCCGCTGGACAGGAACGGATATCTCTATCCGCGAAGCAATCAGGCACAGAGTGTTGTGGATGTATTGTGCATGGAAGCCTCCCATCTAGGCATAAAGATAAAGACAAATGAACAGGTCACTGCCATAGAAACTGCAAAGAATGGCAGAAATTTCCAGATACTGACCGGAGGATGGCACTACGAAGCAGATGCGCTCATACTGGCCAACGGTTCAAAGGCATCCTCAATTTCCGGTTCAGACGGAAGCGGTTATGAACTGGCAAAGAATCTGGGACACCGCATCATCCCGGTCTATCCGGCACTGACTGCGCTGAAATGTAAGGGACCTGCCTTTAAAGCCTGGGCGGGTGTGCGAACGGAGGGAAAGATTTCTCTGTTTATAGATGGAAAATTTTGCAAAGATGAAAGAGGAGAACTGCAGCTTACAGAATACGGCATCTCGGGAATCCCTGTGTTTCAGATCAGTACCTATGCGGTTCGTGCAGTGCATGAGGGAAAAAAGGCCGGACTTTATGTGGATTTTCTGCCGGAGTTAACAGAAGAAGAAACCCGTGGATTATTGCATACGAGAAAGAAAGCGTGCCCGTATAAGAATGACAGGGAACTTCTCGTCGGTCTATTTCCCGAAAAACTGAACAGGGTTCTCACTTCCCGGAAGCATCTGCTCTCTGCCATAAAGAAATTTCCTCTGGAAGTTCAGGACGGGATGTCCTTTTCCCAGGCACAGGTATGCTCCGGAGGTGTGGATACCGGTCAGGTAGATGAACATACCATGGAATCAAAACTCTGCAGAAATCTGTATTTCGCAGGGGAACTTCTTGATATTGACGGTATATGCGGCGGATATAATCTGCAGTGGGCATGGAGCAGCGGTGCGGCAGCAGGAATCCATGCCGCAAAGGAGGACAGAACATGATACGAATTTCGCAGCTTAAGCTTCCGGTCACACATACGCAGACACAGCTTGAAAAAAAGATTGCAAAGGCGTTAAAAAACCCCGGAAGCAGTTTTACTTACGAAATAAAGAAGCAGTCTCTGGACTGCAGACACAAAAATGACAAGATTTTTGTATACACAGTGGATGTAAAAATAAAAGATGAGCAGAAAGTTATCAAAAAGGTTAACAATAACAATATTACGTTAACTAAAGAAAAAACATACCGCTTCCCTCAGCCTGGCGAGACACCTCTGGCTCATCCGCCGGTGATCGTCGGAAGCGGTCCGGCAGGGCTTTTCTGCGGATGGTATCTTGCAAAAGCCGGATACTGTCCGATAATCCTTGAGAGAGGGGAAGAGGCAGACAGGCGTCAGAAAACCGTAGAGAATTTCTGGAAGAACGGAGTTCTGGATCCGGAATCCAACGTACAGTTCGGAGAGGGCGGAGCAGGTACTTTTTCCGATGGAAAACTCAATACACTGGTCAAGGATCCTTACGGACGCAACCATGAGGTACTGAAGCGTTTCGTTGCCGCAGGAGCTCCGGAGGAAATCATATATCAGCAGAAACCCCACCTGGGAACGGATATCCTTGTGGGAATTGTTGAGAAAATGCGCCATGAGATTGAAGATATGGGAGGAAAGTTCTGTTTCCGCTCCAAAGTGACAGATCTTATCTTTGAAAATCATTCATTAAAAGAAGTTGAGATCAACGGCAGTGAAAGAATCCCGGCAGAGGTATGTGTACTTGCTCCCGGACACAGTGCGAGAGATACGTTTGAAATGCTTCAGAAACGCGGCATTTACATGGAACCGAAATCATTTGCCGTAGGACTCCGCATTGAACATCCGCAGGAAATGATCAATATGGATCTCTACGGAGAACCTGAGAACGAACTGTTAGGGGCAGCCAGCTATAAAGTCACACACAAATGCAAAAATGGCAGAGGCATTTATTCATTCTGTATGTGCCCGGGAGGCTACGTGGTTAATGCATCCTCAGAGCCGGGACATCTGGCAGTCAACGGAATGAGCTATCAGGCCCGTGATTCCCAAAATGCGAACAGTGCTATGATCGTAACTGTCACACCGGAGGATTTTCCGGGAGAAGGAGCACTCAGTGGAGTGGCATTCCAGCGTGACCTCGAAAAGAAAGCCTGGGAACTCGGAAATGGAAAAATCCCGGTGCAGTTATTTGGGGATTTCTGCCGGAATCAGGCAAGCGAAGCATTGGGCGGAGTATCACCGTGTATGAAGGGTGAATACACACTGACAAATGTCCGTTCTATCCTGCCAAAAGCAGTAGGCGATTCCATTGAAGAAGGAGTAAAATCTTTTGGAAAAAGAATCGATGGTTTTGACAGGGAGGATGCGCTGCTCAGCGGAATAGAAAGCCGCACATCTTCACCTGTAAGAATTGTGCGGGATCAGGAACTGACAGCAAACATAGATGGAATCTATCCGTGCGGTGAGGGTGCCGGATATGCAGGCGGTATTACCAGTGCGGCTATGGACGGAATCAAAGTTGCCGAAACTGTGTGCCGGAAATACACTCACAGTTACTGTTCACTCCGTTCCCAGTAACGAGGCCAAAATTCATTCCAGATTGCCTGCGGCAATGGAATTTTGGCTTGTATGTCTCGGGATTTTGGCATATTCATGCCAAAACACCTCGCGGGATAGTAGCGTGTGAACAGTAACAG
>CAVCYJ010000042.1:0-16808 GCA_963605995.1 Holdemanella biformis
CCCTGCTTCAATTGCGAAAAGCAATAAGCAGTGGGTGGGGACTTGCTTGTATCAAGCTGTATTTATCATAGCCGTTTTGCTCACAGGAAAAAAGATATAAGCAAATTTATAAGTTACTATTAAATTTAATAGCAGCTTATAATTTTGTTTATAGCTTAAGTGTGTTAAGTATGTTTTTTATGCCGCAATGTGTATGCAGGAAAACTGTTCAGTACGAACACTGCGTGAAAGAGAAAAAGCCATGCTTTAAGGTATAAGGCAATCCCCGTATGCAGACGATGCTGAGAATGGTGGGATTTGGGGACAATGCCGGTTCCGGATTTCCGGCGATTCTTGATACATGGGAAAATGCAGGGTGGATAGAACCAGTGTTGGAAGAGGATACCAGATTAAATCAGGTGACTTTAACACTGAAAATGATTTCTAAGTTGCAGGAAGTACAAGAAAACTCTAATTCAGAAGCAATAGAATCGGCAGAAAAATCGGCAGATAAAGACGTAGGATTAGAAGTGGATTTATCAGATCGTCATAAACAAATCCTGTCTCTCATGGATACAAATGTAGAGTACAGTGCGGAAGAAATTGCAGAGCTTATTGGTTTGAAAGGCTCAAGAACGAGACAATTGCTAAAAGAACTGGCTGATAAAGGAAAGATAAGCTTTACAGCAGCAACGAAAAATCGAAAATATAAAAAATTATAGAAAAGTAAGAAATTCATTCAAAAAAATAAAGGCTCATAATCACCGCTGAGGGGAGATTGTGAGCCTGTTCTGTTATTGAGATGGGAAAGTATGCCATTGTTTCTTAGGTTCAAACTTTCCATAATCATCACAGGTATACGGCCAGTTGATTTTCCATTCAAAATATTCATCTCTGGTAATCTTACTGGATTTCAGTTCATCCATCCGAACCACCCATTCTTTCAGAAAGTCATTCAGAATCCCATAATCAAACCACATACAGACAGGTGCATGAGCAGGCCAGTTATCATTATCATGGTAGTAAACGGAAGTGTCTGCTACTTCATTGCATTTTTCACCAGGAAATTTCCGAGGGAGAAACAGATGCAGGGCAGATGTCTAAAATGAACCTGTCAGAAACCGTACCTGCTGTGGTATAAACCATAAGTCGTTGTCGTAAAAATGTGGTCAAATCAAGAAAATCGAGTGCAAAAGCAAGTGAAAACCCTCTGTGAAACCCATAAAATCATCGCGTCACAAATTCTTTACAAAAATTAGCACTCAACTCTTGACAGTGCTAACAACTGTGTGTTATATTACATATCGAACAAAGAAAACAACATATTTCTCCGATGGGAGAAATGTTTCTCATACAAGAGGAGGGTTAGCCTATGAATATCAGTAAATTCACACAGAAATCCGTACAGGCTGTCCAGGATCTGGAGAAGGTTGCTTATCAGTTCGGCAATCAGGAGATTGAAGAAGAACATCTGCTGTATGCCTTACTGGAACAGGAAGACAGCCTGATTCTTAAATTAATTGAGAAGATGGAGATTGATAAGGATTATTTCAGAAATTCTCTGAACCAGGCACTGGATGCAAAAGTAAAAGTATCCGGCGGTGAACTCCGCTTTGGACAATATCTGAATAAAGCACTGGTCAGCGCAGAAGATGAAGCGAAAGCAATGGGAGATGAATACGTCTCAGTTGAACATTTATTCCTTTCTCTGCTGAGATATCCAAGCCCAGGCATGAAGAAGCTCTTTAATGAGTTTGGTATCACGAAAGAGCGCTTCCTGCAGGCACTGTCCACAGTCCGCGGCAATCAGCGTGTAGTCAGTGACAATCCGGAAGCGACTTATGATACTTTAAACAAATACGGTGAGGATCTGGTTGAGAAAGCCCGTAACCAGAAACTTGATCCGGTTATCGGACGTGATACGGAAATCCGAAATATCGTAAGGATTCTTTCACGTAAGACCAAGAATAACCCGGTTCTGATCGGTGAACCCGGCGTAGGTAAAACAGCAGCGATCGAAGGACTTGCACAGCGTATTGTAGCCGGTGATGTTCCGGAGACACTGAAAAATAAGAAGATTTTTGCCCTGGATATGGGTGCGCTGGTAGCAGGCGCCAAGTACAGAGGCGAATTCGAGGAACGTCTGAAAGCAGTACTTGAGGAAGTAAAGAAGAGTGAAGGAAACATTATCCTTTTCATTGATGAGTTACATCTGATCGTTGGTGCGGGTAAGACAGACGGAGCCATGGATGCAGGAAATATGCTGAAGCCAATGCTTGCCAGAGGTGAACTTCACTGTATCGGTGCCACCACACTGGATGAATACCGCCAGTATATTGAGAAAGATGCAGCTCTGGAACGTCGTTTCCAGCCGGTTATGGTAGATGAGCCAACTGTAGAAGACACCATTTCCATTCTTCGTGGTCTGAAAGAGAGATACGAAGTATTCCATGGAGTTAAGATTACAGACAGTGCACTGGTTGCCGCAGCAACACTTTCACACAGGTACATCACAGACCGTTTCCTGCCGGATAAAGCCATTGACCTTGTCGATGAGGCCTGTGCACTGATCAAGACCGAGCTGGATTCCATGCCTGCAGAGCTGGATGAGCAGCGGCGTAAGATCATGCAGCTTGAAATCGAGGAATCTGCTCTGAAAAAAGAAACAGATAATCTGAGCAAAGAACGTCTGGAAGCACTCCAGAAAGAACTGGCAGAGCTTCGTGACACATTCAATGCACAGAAAGCACAGTGGGATAATGAGAAGCATTCTGTGGAGAAATTGCAGAAGCTTCGTGAGCAGATCGAAGATGTCAACAAACAGATCCAGAGAGCAAAACAGGAATATGATCTGGAGAAAGCAGCTCAGTTACAGTATGGCGAGCTTCCGAAATTGCAGCAGCAGCTTGAAATTGAAGAAAAGAGCGTCAAAGATGGTGACAGAAGCCTGGTACATGAGGCAGTTACAGATGATGAGATTGCAAGGATCATTTCCAGATGGACCGGAATCCCTGTAACCAGACTGACTGAAGGCGAAAGAGCGAAACTCCTTACTCTGGAAGATCAGCTCCACAAACGGGTAGTCGGACAGGATGAGGGTGTCAGGAGGGTTACGGATGCAATCCTCCGTTCAAAAGCAGGAATCAAAGATCCGACCAAGCCAATCGGTTCGTTCCTGTTCCTTGGACCTACCGGTGTAGGTAAGACAGAACTTGCCAAAACTCTTGCAGAAAATCTTTTCGATGATGAACAGAATATGGTCAGAATCGATATGAGTGAATATATGGAGAAGTACTCTGTATCCAGACTGATCGGAGCACCTCCGGGATATGTAGGATATGAAGAGGGCGGTCAGCTTACTGAGGCAGTTCGCCGTAAACCATACAGTGTTGTGCTTTTTGATGAAGTTGAAAAAGCTCATCCGGATGTATTTAACGTATTGTTACAGGTACTGGATGACGGTCGTATCACAGACTCTCAGGGACGTACGGTTGACTTTAAGAATACGATCCTGATCATGACTTCCAACATCGGTTCTCCATATCTGCTGGATGGCATTGATGAGAATGGTGAGATCAAACCGGAGGCTCAGAGCCAGGTTATGGATGATTTAAGAAGCCACTTCCGTCCTGAGTTTCTGAACCGTCTTGATGAAATAATTATGTTCAAGCCCTTGACAAAATCTAATATTGGTAAGATAGTAGATTTGATGATCAGCGAGCTTGATAAACGTCTTGCAGATCAGGAGCTTTCCCTGGAA
This sequence comes from Holdemanella biformis, assembly GCA_963605995.1. GTDB lineage: Bacteria > Bacillota > Clostridia > Lachnospirales > Lachnospiraceae > Blautia_A. Next base: position 3,740 of record CAVCYJ010000042.1, read on the forward strand.
CTGACAGATGCAGCCAAGGATCAGGTTATTGAAAATGGCTATGATCCGGTATACGGCGCGCGTCCGCTGAAGCGTTATCTGCAGAAGTATGTAGAGACTCTTACAGCGAGAAAGATTCTGTCCGGAGATGTTCACGCAGGTGATACTCTGGTGCTGGATGTTCAGAATGGGGAATTCATTGTTACGGTAAAGGACGGAAACTAAATGATACCCAAAGATCCAATGATTCTGCTGAGTTATGTGAATACTCAGCTCAGGGATTACTATGATTCCCTGGAAGCACTCTGTACGTGCAGAGGATTAAAGAAAGACGAACTGGTAGCGAAGATGCATTCTATTGACTATGAGTATGATGAGGCAACTAATCAGTTCATATAAGAAATATGCGAAATGCTCCCGGATGGCTGGACCTGTCATCCGGGAGCATTTCGCTGTGAGATAATTGATAATATGCGATCAATTATCTTGTGTGAGCCAACAAGATTGTTTCAAGAATCAACTTGTCGGTACACTGGAAAGACAGATGTGTTTTCAAAACAGTACAATCTTAAAAAATATATAAGATATGGTAAAAAAATGTCAGCAAAAGGATTAAATCGTTAAAAAATAGACAAGAAATAATCGCAAAATATGTGAAAAATATCTAAAAAAATACGAAATAAAACATGAATATTCACCAACCACACAATTGATTTTTGAATGCTGTATGATATAATTGCATCTGTAAAAAAACAATCTGTAACTATTCAGTACCTTTACGGTTGCGAGCCAAAATCCATTGAAGATCGTCTGCGGCGATTGGATTTTGGTATGAACAGCAGATTATTGAATAGTTACAACAAGTGCGTGATATTAGATAGGAAGAAACACGTATGTGAAAAAATCTCCTAAGTGATAACTGCACTGTACGAAGGAATAAAAAAATACAATATGGAGGTGGCAGTTTTGAAAAAGTTGTTGACCGTACTTGGTGCTTTTTTTGCAGTACTTCTGATGTGTCCGCTTAGCATCTTTGCGGCAGAAGGCAGTGAAGCAGCATCCACAGTACCAGTGTGGCTTTGCATCCCGTTTGCAGGGCTTTTGTTATGTATTGCGGTAATGCCTCTGGTAAAAGCGGAGTGGTGGGAAGCGCATCAGCCGCTGGTAGTTGCCATGTGGATCGTTCTGATGGTTGTACCATTTGCGTTTGTATATGGCGCAGGAAAGACTGCAGAGACAGTTCTGGACTGTATCGTGAATGACTATCTGACGTTTATCATTCTGTTATTTGGTCTGTTCTGTGTATCAGGTAACATTACCATGGAGGGTGATTTCGCGGGTTCTCCGCGTGTCAACGTGGGACTGCTTGCACTGGGAACTCTTCTGGCAAGCTGTATTGGAACCACCGGTGCAAGTATGCTGATGGTCCGTCCGGTAATTAAGATGAATTCATGGAGAAAGAGAAAAGGACATATCATGATCTTCTTTATCTTCATGGTTTCCAATATGGGTGGATGCCTTACACCGATCGGTGATCCGCCGCTGTTAATGGGATTTATGCGAGGGGTTCCGTTCTTCTGGAGCCTGCATCTGTTCCCGGTACTGATTTTTAATATGATCATTTTGCTGTTTGTGTTTTATCACATTGACAGGAATTCTTATAGAAAAGATATTGCAAATGGCCGTAAACCGGATATCCGTAAACCGGGTACCCAGTTCCGCCTTGAGGGACTGCACAACGTTATTTTTCTTGTGATGATCGTAGCTGCGGTAATCTTAAGCGGTGTGCTTCCGGGAATGTCCGCATTCCAGGATGCAGCAGGCAATGTAAGAGGCGTCCATCTCTTTGGAGAAGTAACCCTGACATTCCCGGCACTGATCGAAATTGTGATCATCCTGCTTGCTGCATTTCTTTCCTTTAAGACAACCGATAAGCAGATCCGTATCAGAAACCACTTTACCTGGGGCGCGATCCAGGAGGTTGCGGTATTATTCATTGGTATCTTTATTACCATGCAGCCTGCACTGATGCTCTTAAAAGCAGTAGGTCCAAACCTTGGAATCACAAAACCGGCAGAGATGTTCTGGGCGACAGGTGCACTGTCCAGTTTCCTGGATAATACACCGACTTACCTGGTATTCCTTACAACTGCCGGAACACTTGGATTTACCAATGGAATTGTAACTTCGCTTGGAACTGTACCGACAAAGGTTCTGTCTGCAATTTCCTGTGGTGCGGTATTCATGGGTGCCAACACTTATATCGGAAATGCCCCAAACTTTATGGTCAAGGCAATCTCTGATGAGAACGGTGTCAAGATGCCGTCATTCTTCGGATATATGCTCTGGTCCATTGCCTTTCTGGTTCCGGTGTTTATTATCGATATGTTTGTATTCTTTTTATAAGGAGGGAGGATCATTATGCAGGATAATCAGGAAAAATGTAAAGAACTTGCAATACGCATTTATAACCTGGATGAAGAAGTTTATAAATGTGTCGGCTCCTCTCTGGGACGAACCTTTACAGGACAAAAGGATAGCACGATCCGTCATCTGGCAGCTCTGATGTATACGAAGCCGGATGGACATCTGCTCAGAAGTGAGCTGGCGTTGATCAGTAATATGGCACGTACCATCAGAGACAAGGACAGCAGGAAACGTCTTATGACAGAGTACGACAGTATCCTGAAGGAAATTGAATCGCTGCCCGATACATTCGGACAGACAGATATCGTAGATAAAGAACGTATTCAGCTTAATAATCTGATAGCGAGACGCAGAAATGAGATTTCAGAAAATGACCATCTGATCATATGTATCAGCCGTACACAGGGAAGCGGCGGTAATGATATCGGATTTGAACTTGCGGATCAGCTGCAGATCAATTACTATGATGCTGAGATTTTTGATCAGGTTATGAAGCGTCTGCAGGCGGATAAAAATGACGTCAGCGATGCTGCCAATTTTGCCGGATTTGATAAATATAAGAAAAAGAAACATACAGATATCAAGACCTGGTTCAGGGAATTTAACCGTTATCACGGACTTCCGAAACAGGATGCCGTATTCTTTAATATGAGCGATCTTATCTGTGAACTGGCAAAGAGTGAAGACTGTATTATCATGGGTCGTTGTGCAGATGCAATCCTGAAGAATAATCATATTCCACATATCAGCCTGTTTATCAGTGCTCCGTTCCAGGTACGCGTACAGCACGTTATGGATATCCGAAACATGGAACTGAAGCAGGCAGTACGTTTCCTGAAGCAGATGGATAAGCAGCACAGGAAATATTATGAGTTTTATACCGGTGAGAAATGGGGAAAACCGGAAAACTATGATTTATGTATCAACAGTGCCAACTATGGTCTGAAAGATACCATTGAACTGATCCGGAGAATGCTGGATCAGAAGCTGCACTAAAAAAAGAAGAAGTTTTGCGGACTGAGCAGGTCTGTGAAACTTCTTCTTTTTTTGCTTGACAAAAAATTAGCCTGACAAACTAAAAATAAACGACAGATGAGAATGAATATCAAAAACAAATCTAAAATAATTATAAAATGCACAAAAAATACTTGCGTTTTTTGTATAAATATATATTATATATAGTTAGCTGGACTAATTAAAAATAAGACGAAAGGAAGCGTGTCAGGACAGAAAGGAGATGAGAGGATGTTTCTGGCAGAAGACGAAGGAGAAAAGACAAAAGAGAAAAGTATGTCTGCGCTTTTTATGGAAATTAACAGGAATTATGGCATGAGATGTATGCACCGTATCAGAGAGCTGGGGGTTCAGCATGGACAGATGCCGATCATTATGATCGTGTATAGAAACAGCGGATGCAGTCAGAAAGAAATCGCTGAGGAAATGGGAGTAACGCCTCCAACCGTAAACGTGAGTATCCAGCGTCTCGAAAAAGCAGATATCGTTTGCCGTAAGCGGGACGAAAGCGATCAGCGGATCATGCGGGTATATCTTACAGAAAACGGGAAGAGAATCGTAGAAGAGATCAGACAGGAGAGCCAGCGTGTGGAGAAAGGAATGTTCAGCAATTTCAGCGAAACTGAGCTGTGTCTCATGAGGAGATTCTTTGAACAGATTCTGGATAACATAGATCAGATACCTGTAGAATAAGAGATACAGGGTAACCGTGAAGGTACTGAACAGTTACGATACAAGAAAAAATAATATGTGCTCTCATACAAAAAAAGAAGGGAGTACATCAACAGGAAAAGAGGGAAAAAGCAATGATTAAACTGATGAAATATCTGAAGAAATCAGCGGGCTACATTGTCCTGATCATAGCACTCCTGTTTTTGCAGGCGTACTGCGATCTTTCCCTGCCGGATTATACCTCAAAGATTATCAACGTAGGTATCCAGCAGAAAGGCATCGAGGACAGCGTACCGGATAAGCTTCGGGATTCCACCATGCAGAGTCTCCTGTTATTTATGGATGACGACCAGAAAGAGGAAGTTTCAGAAAACTATACACAGGAAGAAGATATCTGGGTATTAAATGACGATATTTCCAAAGAAACCAGAGAAAATTTAAATGATGATTTCTCCAAACCAATGATGATGACAGCTGCATTTTCCGGTGACAGCGAGCAGGGTCAGGCGATGGTCAAACAGATGGGACTTCCGGAAGGAACAGATCCACTGGAAGCACTGGCACAGATGCCGGCAGAAGCAGTGCAGCAGATCATGAGCCAGGCAGATGAGAAGCTGCAGAGTATGCCGGAGTCCATCGTGACACAGGCAGCGGTTTCCTTTGTGGCTTCTGAGTATGAGGCGCTGGGAATGGATGTAGATTCGATTCAGATGCATTATATCCTGACTTCAGGTCTGAGAATGCTTGCCATGGCATTTGTGATCATGCTTGCGGCTATCAGCATTACCTTTATTTCTGCCAGAGTAGCAGGCCGTCTTGGACATGACCTGAGAAATGGTATTTACCGTAAGGTTATGAGCTTTTCGAGCAGAGAATATCATAAATTTTCCACAGCATCGCTGATCACACGAAGCACCAATGACGTGCAGCAGGTACAGCAGGTTATGGCAATGATGTTCCGTATCGTTTTGTATGCTCCGATCCTTGGTATCGGTGGTGTGATCAAGGTATTAAAGACAGATTCTTCCATGACATGGATACTGGGAGTCGCGGTCGGACTGATCCTGATCGTAATCTTTGTGTTATTCCAGGTTGCGATGCCGAAATTTACCAGACTGCAGACACTGATCGACCGTCTGAATCTGGTTTCCCGTGAGATCCTGACAGGTATTCCGGTTATCCGCGCATTCAGCCGTGAGAAACATGAGGAAGAACGTTTCGAGAAAGCAAATGTTGATCTGACAAAAACCAATCTGTTTGTAAACAGATGTATGACATTTATGATGCCGACAATGATGCTGATCATGAATGGTGTGTCCGTACTGATCATCTACAGCGGTTCTCATGCAGTAGATAACGGAACCATGCAGGTTGGTAATGTCATGGCATTTATCCAGTATGCAATGCAGATCATCATGTCTTTCCTGATGATCACAGCAATGTCTATTATGCTTCCGAGAGCGAATGTTGCGGCACTTCGTATTGATGAAGTACTGAAAACAGAAGTTTCCATTCGGGATCCGGAATCACCGGTACATCCGTCTGAAGATATAAAGGGTGAAATTGAATTTGACCATGTGACTTTCGCATATCCGGAAGCCGGAGAGAATGTACTGACTGATATTTCCTTTAAGGCAAAGAAAGGTCAGACAATCGCAGTGATCGGAAGTACAGGCAGCGGTAAAAGTACGCTGGTCAACCTGATTCCGAGATATTATGATGTGACCAAAGGCTCTGTAAAAGTAGACGGTGTGGATGTCCGTGAGATGACACAGAAAGAACTCCGTGATAAGCTGGGATATGTACCGCAGAAGGGTGTTCTTTTCTCCGGTACGATCGACTCCAATATCCGTTATGGTAAGCCGGAGATTTCCGATGCGCAGGTAAAAGAAGCAGCAGAAGTAGCACAGGCTACAGAGTTTATCGATACAAAACCTGAGAAATATGAATCTCCTGTATCACAGGGAGGCACCAATGTTTCAGGTGGTCAGAAACAGCGTCTGTCCATTGCCAGAGCCATTGCAAAAGATCCTGAGATCTTTATCTTTGATGACAGCTTCTCGGCCCTTGACTTCAAGACAGACAGCCAGTTGAGAAAAGCACTGAAAGAGCACACCAAAGATGCGACAACCATTATCGTTGCACAGAGGATCAGTACGATCCTGAATGCAGACCAGATCATTGTACTGGATGACGGACGTATGGCTGGTATTGGAACTCATAAGGAACTGATGGCAGGCTGCGAAGTATATCAGCAGATTGCAAGATCTCAGTTATCAGAGGAGGAACTGGCATGAGTGAACAGAGAAGAAGAGGTCCCATGGGAGGACCCCGCCGTGGTATGATGCCCGGTGAGAAAGCAAAAGACTTCAAAGGTTCCATGGCTAAACTTTTCCGTTACATGGAACGATACAAATTCCGGTTTATCCTGATGTTTATTTTTGCAATAGCCGGAACGGTATTTAATATTGTCGGACCAAAGATACTTGGCAAAGCAACGACAGAACTTTACACAGGTCTGGTTGCAAAAGTAAACGGCACAGGCGGGATTGATTTTGAAAAGATTGGAATGATACTGTTATGCACTCTTGGATTATATGTGGTAAGTGCGTGCTTCTCCTTTATCCAGGGATTTGTAATGACAGGGATTTCCAATGATGTTACCTATAATCTGAGAAAAGATATCTCAAAGAAGATCAATAAACTGCCTTTGAATTACTATGAGAGCAGAACAAACGGTGAGATACTTTCACGTATTACCAATGATGTGGATACTCTGCAGATGAGTCTGAACCAGAGTCTGACTCAGCTTATTACTTCCGTGACAACTCTGGTGGGTGTATTTATCATGATGCTTTCCATCAATGTGTGGATGACTCTGGCAGCGCTTTTGATCCTTCCGGTTTCCATGCTGATCATACAGACAGTTATGAAGCATTCCCAGAAATACTTCCAGGCACAGCAGAGTTATCTTGGTAAGGTAAATGGTCAGATCGAAGAGAACTTCGGCGGTCACAATGTAGTAAGAGTTTTTAACAAAGAGAATGATGTGGTAGAAGAATTTGAGAAAGACAATCAGAAGCTTTATGAATCTGCATGGAAGTCTCAGTTCTTCTCAGGAATGATGATGCCGGTCATGCAGTTTGTCGGCAACCTTGGATATGTAATGGTTGCACTTCTTGGTGGTATTTTCGTGATCAAAAACAGCATTGAGGTTGGTGATATCCAGTCATTCTTCCAGTATATCCGCAACTTCACACAGCCGATCCAGCAGATCGCGCAGGTTACAAACCTGTTACAGTCTTCTGCAGCAGCATCCGAGCGTGTGTTTGAGTTTCTCGAAGAGCCGGAAGAGAGCCAGAACGAAACAAGTCCTGCAGATATTTCCACACTTACCGGAGATGTAGTGTTTGAACACGTAAAATTCGGCTACAATCCGGATAAGATCATCATTAAAGATTTCTCTGCTGATGTCAGAGATGGTCAGAAGATCGCCATCGTAGGACCGACCGGTGCAGGAAAAACTACTATGGTAAAACTGCTTATGAGATTCTATGATCTCAACGGCGGTACGATTAAGGTTGACGGTTATGATATCAAGGATTTCAACAGAAGTGAACTTCGTGAAATGTTTGGAATGGTACTTCAGGATACCTGGTTATTCTCAGGAACTATTATGGAAAATATCCGATACGGACGCCTGGATGCAACAGACGAAGAGGTTATCGCGGCAGCTAAGGCGGCTCATGTACACAACTTTATCATGCAGCAGCCGGGCGGCTATGACATGGTCCTGGATGAAGAGACCAGCAATATTTCCCAGGGACAGAAGCAGCTTCTGACTATTGCCAGAGCGATCCTTGCGGACAATAAGATCCTGATCCTGGATGAGGCAACCTCTTCTGTCGATACCAGAACAGAGATGCAGATCCAGAAGGCTATGGATAACCTGATGAAAGGCAGAACAAGCTTTGTTATCGCGCACAGACTTTCTACGATTAAGGATGCAGATCTGATCCTGGTTATGAAAGACGGTGATATTATCGAACAGGGAAATCATAAAGAGCTTCTTGCCAGAAAAGGTTTTTATGCTGATCTGTATAACAGTCAGTTTGAAAATAAAGCGTCTGCATAAACCTGACTGCGCAGACATAAAAAGAATCCTGCTTTGCAGGATTCTTTTCAGAGATTTCGCTTTTAAGAAAAAAGATTTCTTTTATCAAAAAGATGGATAGGACCAAAAGGGTTCAAAAATAGTATAAGAAAAAGGCAGAGACGAAGCACAGGGGGACTTTGCGCACATTGGGACTCAAAGGAGTGATCTCTGTGAATAGAATGCCAGAGAAATAGATTTTTTATAAAAATGCATGAACCCAAAAGCTAAAAGCGAAATCCCTGGTAGATGTGGAAATCTCTTGCAAATCGCCTGAATCTTCTGTATAATATTTCTCAAATAGGGAGTTCAAATAGATGGGCTGAGAGTAGACTTGATTAGTCTTGACCTGGAACCTGATTTGGATAATGCCAACGTAGGGAAATACATGTCGCGTATGAATGGACGTTTGTGCCGTTGCTCTCTGTTTTGTGTGAACTGGGGGCACCACTTTTCACAGAGTATTGACAGGCGCCGGATGACACTATCATTGTGTTGTCCGGTGCCTTTTTTGCGTACTTGGAGATTAAGGTGTTAAAACGTGAAAGGAGCAGCAAGATGGTAAAGATCAATGGAGAAGAGAAGGCAATCGCCGGAAAGAATCTTCTGGAGTATCTGAAGGAGACCGGATTTGAACCGGAGCGGGTCGTTGTGGAACAGAATCTTAATATCATTCCGAAAGATCAGCTGGGAAATGTGATTATTCAGGATGAGGATGTGATTGAAGTTCTGCGGTTTGTAGGAGGAGGCTGAAAAATGAGAGAACTTATTTCACAGGAAGAACTGGATCGAGCCTTTGATGCCCGCTTTCCGAAGGAAATGCAGGTGAAGCTTCGCGAGGCAAAAGTGGCGGTGGCAGGACTGGGAGGACTTGGTTCCAACATTGCAGTTATGCTGGCTAGAAGCGGCATTGGAAAGTTGCTGCTGGTGGATTTTGATGTGGTGGATGTGACCAATTTGAACCGGCAGATGTATTTTATTCCGCAGCTTGGAAAGCCGAAGGCAGAGGCACTGCCGGAGATTTTACGTCAGATCAATCCGTATCTGACTTATGAATCCGTGTGCGTGAAGGTAACGCCGGAGAATGTAAAAGAACTGTTTGAAGATTACTCCATTGTCTGTGAGGCCTTTGATAAACCTGACCAAAAGGCCATGGTGGTGCGGGAACTGCTGACCCAATGTCCGAAGACGACGGTAGTATCAGGAAATGGTATGGCAGGTTATGGGGATACCAATGAGATCCGGACACAGCGGATGATGGGAAGGCTGTATGTGTGCGGGGATCAGAGCACGGATGTGGGAAATGGGATTGGGCTGATTGCGCCGAGAGTGGCAGCCTGTGCAGCCCATGAGACAAATAAAGTCCTGCAGCTGATTATGCAGGCAGAATAATTCATAAGAAAAAGGGGATTTATCATGGATGACAAATTTGTATTAGGCGGGAAGGAGTTTAAGAGCCGTTTTATTCTGGGCTCCGGAAAATATAATCTGAATCTGATCAAGGCGGCTGTAGAACAGGGCGGCGCTGAGATTATTACACTGGCGCTGCGCCGGGCAAATACCCAGGAGAGTGAGAACATTCTGGATTTTATTCCGAAGAGTGTGACTCTGCTTCCGAATACATCCGGAGCAAGAAATGCAGAGGAAGCTGTCCGGATTGCCAGACTGAGCAGAGCCATGGGATGTGGTGATTTCGTGAAAGTGGAGATTATGCGGGATGCAAAATATCTGTTCCCGGACAACTATGAGACGGTGAAAGCAACGGAGATTCTGGCAAAGGAAGGATTTGTGGTGCTTCCGTATATGAATCCGGATTTAAATGTGGCAAGAGATCTTCAGAATGCGGGTGCAGCAGCTGTTATGCCGCTGGCAGCGCCCATAGGAAGCAATAAGGGACTGGCAACGAAAGCCATGATTCAGGTACTTATTGATGAGATTGATCTTCCGATTATTGTGGATGCCGGAATCGGAAGGCCGTCCCAGGCCTGTGAGGCTATGGAGATGGGAGCCGCCGCCATTATGGCAAATACGGCAATCGCGACTGCCGGAGATGTACCGGAGATGGCGGCAGCATTTAAACTGGCAATTGAGGCAGGAAGAAAAGCGTACCTGACCGGAATGGGAAGAGTACTTGCCAGAGGCGGCAGTGCGTCCGATCCGCTGACCAGTTTCTTGCGTTAAGGGGGGCATCTGAATCATGAATGAAGAAAATCAGGTATATTTTGTAGACAGTGATAAGCTGCCGCAGGCAGCGCTGGAGAGAAAACATCGGCTGGAACAGGAGCCGTCCTTCCGTACCAACCATATGGAATATATGGAAGGCATGCAGGTCATTGAGTCGGATATCAAGGATAAAGTGCTAAAAGCCATGGATGAATTTGACTACGATGCTTACACGGTAGCAGATGTGGAACGGGCACTTTCCCATGAATCCTGTTCTATTGAGGATTTTAAGGCATTCCTGTCTCCGGCGGCAGCACCTTATCTGGAGCAGATGGCGAGAAAAGCAGAAGAGATTACGAAAAATCATTTTGGAAATACGGTTTATATTTTCACACCGTTATATATCGCCAATTATTGTCAGAACTACTGCATTTACTGTGGATTCAACTGCTACAATAATATCCGCCGGAAGAAGCTGAATTTTGAAGAGATCGAGCATGAGATGCAGGTCATTGCGAAGACCGGTATGGAAGAGATTCTGATTCTGACCGGTGAGAGCCGCGCTTATTCTGATGTGAAATACATTGGAGAAGCGGTAAAGATCGCGAGAAAATATTTTAAAAATATCGGAATCGAGATCTATCCGGTCAACGTGGACGAATATCAGTATCTGCATGAATGCGGTGCGGACTATGTGACGGTGTTCCAGGAGACATACAATCCGGAAAAATATGAGACGCTGCATCTGATGGGACATAAGCGTGTCTGGCCATATCGCTTTGATTCTCAGGAGCGTGCTCTGATGGGTGGTATGAGAGGAGCCGGATTTTCTGCACTGCTTGGTCTTGATGATTTCCGAAAGGATGCGCTGGCAACGGCACTTCATGTTTATTATATTAACCGGAAATATCCCCATGCAGAGCTGTCCTTAAGCTGTCCGCGTCTTCGGCCCATTGTGAATAACGATAAGATCAATCCGCGGGATGTGGGAGAAAAAGAACTCTGTCAGGTACTGTGTGCATACCGGATGTTCCTGCCCTTTGTGGGAATTACCGTTTCCAGCCGGGAGAGCATGTCCTTTCGGAATGGTATTACAAAAATCTGTGCGACGAAAGTATCTGCAGGTGTTTCCACCGGTATCGGAGACCATGAGGAGAAATACGAAGGCAAAGAGGATGCGGATGTGGGCGATGAGCAGTTCGAGATCAACGATGACCGTTCCTTTGAAAAAATGTATGATGATATGGAACACGGAGGTCTGCAGCCGGTTCTGAATGATTATATTTATGTGTAAGTCATATGAACATACCATTGTAATTACCAACCGGGCGCTGGTGCAGGGAGATTTCTTAAAGCAGATGGAAAAAGTCATTGCCCTGCATCCATACGGAGTGATTCTGCGGGAAAAAGATCTGGCAGATGAAGCATACGAGGAGCTGGCGAAAAACATACTGACTCTGTGCGAAAGAGAAGGGGTACTGTGCTTTCTGCATTCCAGAATTGCCATAGCAAGGAAACTGGGGTGTGAGCAGATGCATCTGTCTATTCCGGCGCTTCAATCTTTAAGGGAGCAGGAACGGACAGTGCTTCGAAAAGATTTCCGGGAGTTGAGCATTTCCTGTCACAGCATGGAAGATATGGACTACGCTGTGAGCAGCGGTGCCACACAGATCATTTTGGGGACGATCTTTGAGACCGACTGTAAGAAAGGTCTGAAGGGGAAAGGACTTGATTTTGTAAGAGAGATCTGCAAGGTCTGTCCGGTTCCGGTGTATGCCATCGGCGGTATTAACATGGAACGCCTGCTTGAGGTGATGGATGCCGGAGCAGCAGGAGGCTGTATGATGTCAGGATTCATGCAGCTTCAGACATTTTTAAGGGATTGACGGGAAGGTTTTTAGCTGCAAAAGTAAAAAATAACAGTTGCATTTTTTAAAACCGTACGGTATAATTCCTGTCTTTCGGAGTTGAAACGGAAAAGTAGTGCTAAGCCATAGGCAAAAACCTATGACTCAGCACTTTTTTGCTTTATAGGAAAGACCGCCGATGGCGGTCTCCTGAATAAAAAATGCCCGCAGATTAGCGGGCACAACAAATAGACGATACTGGTATTAAAAGATATAGAAACCTTCTTCACCAAGATTATCATCCAGTTCATCCTCATTTAGGAAATAATCCATATCCAGAAGTTCATCCTCGCTCATATGGCGAATGTCCATGGATGTCATACCTTCGGGTGGATTATCCATATATTTTCTGCGCAGTTCCTCGATATCTGGTTTCATATTTTTGATCCTCCTTTTAGAGGATTATATCACAGAATCAAAGAAAGTTACGAAGAAGAACGCTTTCCACGAGATCTGGACATAATTTTCTCGTAAAGTTCTTCGAGGGAAACGCGCGTATGGTTATAATACAGTTCCAGAAATTCCATCTTGTGTCCGCATTCCGGGCATTTAAGAGGATCATAGCCGAAAGAAGAGAGGATAGCGGTCCGCCATTGATTGAAACTGCGGAGGATAGACCGTTTTTCTTTTGGAACTGCAGGACGGAGTTTTTTGTGTCTTTTCGGTCAGGATATGATATGTTATAATAAAAAAATTATCGTAACTATTCAGCAGTCTACTATTCCGCGAGGTGTTTTGGCATGAAAATGCCAAA
>CAVCYJ010000043.1:0-16583 GCA_963605995.1 Holdemanella biformis
GACATACAAGCCAAAATTCCATTGCCGCAGGCAATCTGGAATGAATTTTGGCCTAGTTACTGAGAACGGCGTGAACAGTAACTTTTTGTGTCCGTTCATATTATAGCAAAACTTTAATTTATATGGAAACTTTTTTTATATTCTGTTATAATACAGTCTTAGAGTTACTGTTCGCTCCGTTCTCAGTAATGCACTTAGCGGGATAGTAACGTAGAAACAGTTGACGGTATTTTTACACAGGAGGAATACAACATGACATATAAAACAAAAGGTGTCTGCGCCAGCCATATTGAATTTGAAGTAGATGACAGCCACAAGGTACACAATGTACGCTTCATCGGCGGATGCAGTGGAAATACTCAGGGAGTTGCCTGTCTTGTAGAGGGTATGGACGCAAATGAGGTAATCAGCAGACTTAAAGGTATTAAATGCGGTTTCAAAAATACGTCCTGTCCGGATCAGCTTTCTGTCGCATTACAGGAAGCGCTGAATAAATAACAGTATATAAGAATACCTCGCGGAATTTGCACCCGCGAGGTATCTTTTTGCAGAGTATATGTGTCAGATATCTGTTCTGTCCCATTTATCACACAGGGACTGAACATCTCTGGAGAAACGTTCCAGATCCTTGTTCGGAGTTCCCTCATTTTTCTTGATCACTGTCAGAAGCCTGTAACCAAGTGCCAGAAGCTTCTCAAATGCTCTTGCTGCCCTTGTTGCCTTTGGTGATGCAGATGCTTTCCTGATCTTTATTCCTTTTGCCTCATAAATACATACATTATCAGTAAGATCGTAAACCGTGCCACTGAACGGAGCCATGGTATCATATCCCAGATCATCCTGCAGACGTTTTGCAAAAATCTCCGTCACCGTATCTTCTCCATGAGTAACAAAAACCTTCTGCGGTTTCTCTTCAAAGGCTTTCGCCCACTCCAGCAGACCGTTCACATCTGCGTGACCGCTGATTCCCGGCATCTGGCAGATATGTGCCGCAACATGAACAGGCTCTCCGAAAAGCTTCACATCCTCTGCCCCTTCAATGAGTGCCCTTCCCAGAGTACCTACTGCCTGATATCCAACAAAAAGAATCGTATTTTTTTCATTCCACAGATTATGCTTCAGATGATGCTTAATACGTCCCGCATCACACATACCGCTGGCAGAAATGATCACCTTTGGTTCTTCATCATAATTGATCGCCCTGGAATCATCACTTGTAACTGAAATCTTTAGACCTGGAAAGCTGATCGGATTGATTCCCTTTCTGATCAGCTCCATTGCTTCTTCGTCAAAACAGTCATACTGATGTTCCGAAAAAATCGTGGTAGCTTCATTGGCCAGAGGACTGTCTACATATACTTTAAAACCATCATATCCCTGTACCAGACCCTCTGCCTTGATCTGTCTGATGAAATACAGCATCTCCTGGGTACGGCCAACTGCAAATGACGGAATTACCAGATTACCGCCTCTGTCAAAGGTTTTCTGGATAATCCCTGACAGAAGCTGTATATAATCCGGCTTTTCCCCATGACTGCGGTCACCATAGGTAGATTCCATGATCACATAATCTGCATGATGGAGATATTGCGGATCCCTGATCAGAGGCTGACAGGTATTTCCAATATCGCCTGAAAATACCAGTTTTTTCTCCGTTCCCTCTTCTCTGAGTGTCAGTTCAATACTTGCAGACCCCAGCAAATGTCCTGCATCAATAAACCGGACAGATATCCCTTCTGCCGGAGTAATCACTTTGTCATATGGACAGCCTGCGAAATTGCTGATCACTCCCATTGCATCTTCCATGGTATATGCCGGTATAAATTCCGGTTTACCCTGACGCCTGCCTTTACGGTTTCTCCATTCTGCTTCAAACATCTGAATATGAGCGCTGTCTCTCAGCATAATATCACACAGATGGCAGGTAGCTTCTGTCGCATATACCGGTCCCCTGAAGCCTTTTGCATAAATAGCCGGAAGATTACCGGAATGATCCATATGTGCATGTGTAAGAAGGACAAACTCAATTTCTCCCAATGCAACCGGTATTTCCGCATTCTCATAATAGTCCGGTCCCTGTTCCATACCGCAGTCTACAAGGAATTTATGTCCTGCCGCCTCCAGATAGTAGCAGGAGCCGGTAACCTCGTGCGTTGCTCCGATAAATGTAATCTTCATATGAAAACCCCCTTTTCGGACTTTTTTTATCTTATATATCATTATACAATACAGTTAAGCAAATTAACAGCATTTTTTCTGAAAACAAAAGGCAGAAACAATGTCTGTATTACTGTTTCTGCCCCTTCTTTGCGTCTGCCACGCAGCAATAAAAATCATGCTGACATTCTGATAATCATATGCCGGCTTCCGCATTTCATCTGCCGGAATTTCTGTTTTCCGACAGTGCATGGTTGTTTATAACTATTCATTCCGAATCCGCAAATTATTACCGTCCATTCCGTAAACAGTTAATTTCCGGCAGCTGTCGTAAACTCCCATTACATATATAATGCGAAACAAAATAACAAATATCACTCAAAATCTGAAATTTTTTTATTTTTTTTCGCCAGAGTGTGTTTCGTAAGCCTGTGCATTCTTCTCCGGAATATGAAAATCAGCAATCACAGTCATTCCTGTCAGCGCCGTCAGCATGACTGCTGCCACGATCGCAGCCACAGGCTTCAGGAAACGGTGAGTTCTCTCCCAGCTGTTTTCAGATCTCTCCTGCCATTCTTTTGCTTCTCTTACTGTTTCCGTACAGATACGTTTACTGTCCATATCCGGCTCCGAATCCCTGTATTCCCCTTTCGCTTTCAGCCGGGCGATCAGTCTGTCATATTCCCTGTGTACTTTTTCTTCCGGTTCATCAGGAAATTCCTCCCAGGAGGTTTTTCCTGCAGCTTTCAGCAGGGCTGTTTCAAGTATTCTGGTTTCCATATTGTACTGTTTTTCCAGCAATCTGTCGATCTGTTCTCTTTCAGTTTGTCTGTCCATTTTGTTTTTCATAATTTCCAACTTTCCTTGACAATTTCTTTCCCGGGGTTCATAGTAAATATAACTGCCATACAATTATAAAGTTACCAGACAGTTATCTTATTTTGTAACTGTTCAGTACCCTCACAGTTACGAGCCAAAATGCATTCCAGATTACCTTCGGTGATGGCACTTTGTCTTGTATGCCTCATGATTTTGGCAAAAAACATGCCAGAACACCCCGCAGGATACTACTACCGAATAGTTACTTTATTTTCAAAATGAAACAGGAGGAATCTCTATGAAACATATTGTACTCACCGGTGGCGGTACGGCCGGACATGTCACTCCGAATATCGCACTGATCCCACGTTTAAAAGAACTTGGATATGAAATCTCCTATATCGGATCTTATAATGGAATCGAAAAGAAGCTTATTGAGGAAATGAACATTCCCTATTATGGCATCTCTTCCGGTAAGCTGAGACGTTATTTCGATGTTAAGAACTTTACCGATCCGTTCCGTGTACTGAAGGGATTCGGTGAAGCCAGAAAATTATTAAAGCAGCTAAAACCTGATGTGGTTTTCTCCAAAGGCGGTTTTGTAACTGTTCCTGTAGTTATCGCAGCAGGACGACTCAAAATTCCTGTGATCATTCACGAATCAGACATGACCCCGGGGCTTGCAAACAAACTCTGTATCCCATCAGCAACGAAAGTATGCTGTAACTTTCCGGAAACTCAAAGCAGTCTTCCTGCCGACAAGGCAGTCCTTACAGGAACTCCGATACGTCAGGAACTGTTAAGCGGAAGCAGAGAAGCAGCGCGTGAATTCTGTGGTTTCACAGATGACAAACCTGTCCTCATGGTCATCGGTGGCAGTCTCGGTGCTGCATCCGTAAACGAAAATATCCGCAAGATCCTTCCTGAACTTCTGAAAGAGTTTCAGGTTATCCATCTGTGTGGAAAAGGAAAAATGGACGAAAGTCTTCAGAATACGGAAGGATACGTACAGTACGAATATATCAAACAGGAGCTTGCCGATCTGTTTGCCCTGGCGGACATTGTTATCTCCCGTGCAGGTGCCAATGCAATCTGTGAACTGAACGCACTGAAGAAACCAAATCTCCTGATTCCTCTTTCTGCCAATGCCAGCCGTGGTGACCAGATTCTCAATGCCCGTTCCTTCGAACGTCAGGGATTCAGTATGGTACTTGAGGAAGAGGAAATTACAGAAAATACACTCCTGAACTCTATCCGTGAATTGTATCAGAACAGACAGTCTTATATCCATGCCATGTCAGAAAGCAGCCATATGAATTCTATCGAAAAGATCACCGGTCTGATTGAAGACTGCGCACGCAGACAGTAATCACCGCTGTATTTTCCTATACTCTCCGGCAAGCCAGCGTCTCGTTCTCATAACTCTGTTATTCACATTATTTTCAGTAATGTGATAATGTCTGGCAACGAGACGCGAAGGTATGCCATATAACGTTACACTGACATAGATTTCATAGTTTATTCTGTTCTTTTCCCTCAGCTTCTGAAAGATCGTCTGCAGATATCCGGCAGTTTCCAGAGCCAGAATAACCTCATCTACACTGTCACCATTCTCTGACATCATATCTGCCATTGTCATAAGCGTATCTGAATCTGTATATTCATGTTTCCGGAATGCGGTTCTGCAATGGTCAAGTGCTTTATGAAAGCTGATCCGGCAGATAAGATTACTCAGTTTTTCCTCATCCCGGTATTCCACAACTCCGTCCATATGATACAGGATTTCAAACACTTCCTGACAGACATCCTCTGCTTCATGCGTATCATGCAGTACAATCTTTCCGATGTTTACCACACGTGTACGATACCTGTTGTAGATGTATTCAAAATCTATATTTTCCATCTCTTATAATGTCAGAATATCAGGAAAGATATTCTTTTACTTTTGACAGAATTTCCTCTTTATCCTTATCGCTCAGTTCTCCCGGAGTCCATGAGATACCCACATCGTCCCCTTTATATCGTGGGATCAGATGCATATGAAAATGAAATACTGTCTGTCCTGCACATTCTCCATTGTTCTGCACAATGTTAAATCCGTCACACTTCAGAGCCTCCGTCATAGCCGTAGCTATCTTCTTCGCCAGAACCATTACCTTTGCAGCCATTTCATCTGATAATTCATAAATATTGGCAGCATGGAACTTAGGCAGGATCAGCGCATGTCCCTTACTTGCCGGACCCAGATCAAGAATCACACGAAAGTCTTCGTCTTCATAAAGTGTTGCCGCAGGAATCTCCCCATTTGCTATTTTACAAAAAATACAGTTATCCATGTTTAAGTCCTTCTTTCCTAATTAATTCGCAACTGTTCCACATCTCCACTGTTTCGAATCAGCTCCATCAGGAATCGTCTTCCAAAACAATATTGTCGTTTTAATGCGAAATTTGCATGACGAAATCAGTTGCAGCTCAAAATTTACAATGATACACTTTCCCTGAGGTGATGATATGCAAACAGAAACAACAAAACAGATGAAACAGGAGTTTAATCTTACACTTTCCAGATTATCACATGAAATCCGCAATCCAATTACACTGATAAGCAGTGAACTGCAGCTGCTATCCGTATCCTATCCGGAATTATGCAGCTCCGGACAATGGGACAGTCTGATGGATAATCTGGAATATGTTAAGGCTCTGTTAAACGAATTCTCTGACTTCAGCCATGCCGGAAATGTAAACCTGATCCCTGTTGATTCCCTGGAATTTCTGACAGCCATTTTATCCTGTGAAAAAAATACACTGGATTATCTGGGTATTGCCCTGGAAACACATATGGAAACTATTTCCTTTCCGATATTTCTGGATCGCATAAAAATGCGCCAGGTAATCTTTAATCTGATCAGGAATGCCTGTGAAGCAATCAGTCAGCCCGGCGGTAAAATCACTGTAGCCCTGTTCCGGAAAGATAATAATATCTGTATTTCCATAGAAGATAATGGCTGCGGAATGACTGAGGCACAGATGAAAAACATCTTTCATCCATTTATTACATACAAAACAGATGGTACCGGTCTGGGTCTTGCGATCACTGCCGAGATCATAGCGGCCCATCATGGTCAGATCAGAGTCTCCAGTTCTCCCGGACACGGCTCCAGTTTCTGCATCTATCTGCCTGTTTCTCCGGAAATGTATGTATGTGACCGAGAAGGATGATAGATGATTACTGACAGCAGAAAACCACAGATGAGTCCTCCCACATGCGCTGCATTATCCACACCCTCACTTGTGAATCCAAAATACAGGGAAAATGCAGCCATAATCACTACCTGTCTGAATGACAGATCCTCTATATGCCCTCTTCCTCTGAGCACCGCCCAGATCATGCCACCCATTACTGCAAACACCGCACCGGATGCACCTGCAGATACGGCAAAATCTCTGCTGTTTAATTCCAGAAACACGCACAGCAGATTTCCTCCAATTCCACCAAGAAGATAGATCAGCAGATATCTCAGTTTTCCCACCGTATGCTCCAGTCTCTTGCCAAGCACGAAAAGTACCAGCATATTATTACCCAGATGCTGCGGTCCGAAATGCAGAAACATACTGGTAAATATCCGGTAATATTCTCCCTGCATGACAGCCGGAGTATAAGCTGCGCCGCACTGAAGCATATGCATGGTATCTTCTGTTCCTCCGGTCACTTCAACTGCCAGAAAAGCCAGAAGATTGACCAGTATGAGAAATACTGTAACGGGCTCTTTTTTCAGTTCTTCCAAGATTTACCTCTTTTCTCTTTTTGTGCTGTGTTCTTTTTGCATTTTATGTATGATCATCCTGTAACTGTTCAGTAACCGCGGAAATTTCTCATATATTTCCTGCGTTACTGTCTATAATTGTATCAGACATTCTGTATATTTTCAAAACATTTATGCCAGAAATATATATCTTGCCTGTGCAAAATCCACTTCGTCCTCCGACTGCAGCCGATATTCCTCATCCGGCAGAAGAAGTCTTCCATTTACTGCTGTTCCGTTTCTGGAATTCATATCTGTCAGATAATATTCTTCTTCCTTTCTGCGAATCTTCGCATGAATGCGGCTTACTGTAGGCAAATTGATCACTGCATCACAGGCTGTCTCCATCTTCCCGATTACAGTCATGTCTTCATTCAGATAGATGGTTGCCAGCTCTCCTGGCTCTTTGCTCACCAGGCTGGCTGGTCCGGATATTTCAGCTGCTGACAAAACTACCGTTTCTCCATAATCTTCATGTGCCTGTAAAATTTTAGAATCTTTTATTTCCCGGCCTGCCGTCATTTTCGGAATCTCCTCTTCTTCCTTCAGGGATTCATAAAATCGTTCCTCCCACTTCTCCTCTGTCTTTATCTCAGATATATTCTCTGCGCTTTCTGTCCACTTTTGTTCCGGAATATCTGTCTTTTTTCCCGCCTGTATCATACGCACGATCAGCATGGCACAGGCCGACAATACGATTATGCCGCCGAGGATCACTCCCGTTTCCAGATATGGCAGATATCCTGACAGTGTAGCAGCCGCCACTACACACAGCAGAAGTGCTGCCAGCACAGCTATTCCTGCCTTTTTCATCCATCCGCGCTTCTCTGTCGGTTCACCTTCTCTCATAAACTCCGTTTCCGTATCTCTATCTTCTCTGAAACCTTCTTCCGGCAAAAATTCCTGCTGTTCCCTTTTGACTTCTGAGACAGCTTCTGTCTGCTCTTCTTTCGAAAACCTTGATGTCCCCTGAGCTTTATATAATTCCTCCTTGATATGTTCCAGATGAAAACTGTCTTCCATAGCCTGTCTGTAGACCCCGTATCCCAGAATTACAGCTTCGCCGTCCTGATGGTCGATCTTCGGAAGAATATATTCTGTCAGGCATTGAAACTGTTCCCGGATATCCTTATCATATCCCGGCATCATGCAGAAATAAATCTGCTGTTTTTCAATATCTGTATAAATATATTCCGGTGACATGATAAACTGTCCCGGATTCATCAGATATTCTGCCGCATCTTCCATAGCACTGACAAATCCTCCGAAAATCAGTCTCAGATCCTCACTTTTCATTTTCCGCTCTTCATACAGAACATTCAGTGCCTGTTTGGAAGTAATATCAAAGTAAACAAGAAACTTTCCATCCATTCCCTGTATTCTGCACTTCAGAAGGGATGGAATCACATTTCCCACCAGCATTCTCACCTGGTATAAATCCGTATCTATTTCCTCTTCTCCGTAAAGGATCAGATAATTGTGATTCATATCTCTTTTATATTCTGTCCGCATCCTAATCCCCCATCCCTTTTATAACCGCTGCCGCAGCTCTCAGCTTCCGAATATATTTTACAGGATCAATAATCGCAGAAGTGCCTTCTGTTCTTAAGTGCCAGCTCAGATTTCCGTACGTAGAAATTGTATCCAGATCATAGGTCACCTGTACTTCTGTTCCCACATTTGTCTGTGTGCTCAGATTCTCTGCTCCAAAAAAGCCTGTATTTCCGAGTTCTTCACTTCTCATTCTGGCTGTTTCATATATTTGTCCGTTCTTTCGGATTCCTTCCATACTTCCGCTGACTGCGGATTCATAAGCCGCCGCAGTCAGCCATGCTCTGTTATGTACGAAAAAGCTCAGATAAATCAGTCCCATTAACACCAGCAGAATCAAAGGCATCACGCATGCAGTCTCCACTGTCAGACTTCCTCTGCGGTTTCTGTCCATTCTATCGGTATTCCTCACAACAAAATCCCTCCCAGATATCCTGCCAGCAGAAACGGCACAAAAGGAATCTCTGCGTGTACCTTTCTGCGAAATACAGTCAAAATTATTCCTGCCCATACAGCACTGCTCAACATTCCCACGAAAAGCATGGTAAAGAACTCTTCCGGACACATTACCGTCCCAAGTGCCATGATCAGCCATCCATCACCCATTCCCAACGAACCGTCTGTCAGAATACTGATTCCCACAAATATCAGCCCTGTTCCTGCACACAGCAGAAGATCCAGTGCAGATCCATGGCTGCATACCATCCGGAGCATACCATATCCCGCCAATATCCCGATGAGCAGCAGGGATACCTGCCTTTTCCTGATATCTGTCCATGAATTCACTCCCAGAAATACCAGAATACAAGCCTCTTTTATATAGTTTCCTTTCATATAGATTCCTCCTGTTTCTATCCGCATCTGCTACAGGCACTCATTCCTGAAACCGAAGAAGCCTTTACCAGTTCCACCAAACGTTTCAGTCCGCTGCAAGACTCCAGATTATGATATCTGTTTCCCTGTTCCGTAACGTATACAATACCTGCCGGTTTCTGATTTCTGCTGCAGGTTTCACAGGCAGAATAATGCTCTCCGTACTGATTGGCGGCAGATTTTACAGAGCTTCCTGAAATCTGCCTGAGAGAAACGTTCAGATAGCTGCATCCCGGATTTTTATGGTAAACACTTCCGGAAGCAGTCACATATACCATCTGTTCAACCTCACCCTGCTCTCCTCCGTTATCAGGAAATTCCGTCCCTGTCCACGCATGGATTTTTACGTGATTATATACTACAACTCCCGGCAGAGGTATCAGTCCGCCAAAAGGTCTGTAGGTATAGATATCCGGAAGTGTAATATTCTCCGCTCCGTTCCCTCCCGTAATATAGGCATACATCCCCACCTTTTTCGCTCTGGTGCATAAAGCAGTCAGATGTTCCGTCTGTATCTTATAAATATCCATAAAGGATATTAATGTGACCATTCCCAGAAAAAATATCGGCAATACCAGTGCTGTTTCTACAGCCAGACTTCCTTTCTTCAGAAAAGAGGTACCAAAAGGTGCTTTTACAGAAAAATTTACCTTCAGGCTGTCCTTTCTTTTTTTCGGGGATAAAAAAGAAAGGATTTTTTTCAGAGAGCATCTTCTCCTTTCATAATTTTTTTTGTCTTTTTTTCTGATTTCTGCAATATTTTTGCTTTCTTTCTGTAAAAGCATCTTTTCACACCTCTTTTCTGCCGGCTTACCCGTAACAATACTGCCGAACCACATGAAATTCTTTTTTCCCGTTAGCTTTCACATCTGCAAATGCCTCCAGTGCCACTATGCAGGAATCCATACAGAAGTGCGCTCTGCCATTATTTCTGATCGTGTTTTCAATCATATCCATGCTTCTCATCACTTTCTTTTCTTTTGAAACTGTCAGAAGCAATACCTGCATATAATCTTCATAAGACATTCCATGGTCATCATTTTTTCGCATGGAATCCAGTCCACTCATAAGCTCTGACAGGTTGGACAGAGAAATCTGCCATTCCGCAGATGTCTTTACCAGAGGGACTTTACCTCCTGCAAAAAGCTCCCGTACATCAAGTACGCTTTCTGCAAATGCCCAGCACAAAAGCAGTGCAGTTTCAATCACCACAGCGGCCGGCGGAACCAGAAATCCGGCAGCGATCGCCGTGGCAAGTGCCTGTGCCTCCGTTCTTTTTGTGCTGTCTGCCATCAGACAGGCATAGTTTACCCCCTCTCTGATAAACAAAAGCCTTGATGCTACCGCTTTCAGATTATCCATATCATCGTCTTTCCCTGCGAAAATATATTCCATCTGATATGCAAGTCCTTTATCTGACGGATTACCATAATTACCAAGATGAGTCATAAGATACTGCTGAAATAAAACTTCTGAAGCGTAACTGTTCTCCGTACTCCCTCCATCCGGCATCTCCATTCCCTGCTGCAGCTGTCTCGCCGAAATCATAGAATTTCTGTCAACTGTACGCACGGAAAGCTCCTGTCCGGACGGCAGCACCAGTTCCAGCACTCCCATTTTCATAATACGTTTCATAACAGTGATCGGATTATTAACGGGTGTCTGTACCGGTTGAGGTTGTGCAGTTCCATCACCAAACTGCTGACCTGAAGTATTCTGATTTTTTGCGGCCTCTTCTGCCGCCTGCTGGCTTTTCTGCGAAGCCTGATTCATTTCCGAATCATAACGGTCAATCGAACCTCCCGTTTCCGCCTGATTTGCCTTCAGATCTGCTTCATCTGTTTTCCTCTCACGCTCGGACATTCTGTTAAGAAGGAGTTGTATTCCCTGACTGCCAAGAGTTTCCTGCATATACTGTACAACCTGCTGATAAAAAGCTTCTCCATTGTCATCCGTAAGAAGACGGTATCCGGTCAGACCACTCTGATGCAGACTAAGCTGCTGACTGTTTTGCTTCAGCACAGGTTTCATATAGGATTCCAGATTATCACAGACCTTCGCCAGATTCAGATTTCCACCTCCCATAGAGCCGTCAAACGCAAACAGATCATATTCTTTCAGAAGTTTTCTGTCATACTGTCCGAACACGGAATATAATCCAATATCCATACTGTTGAGAATCTGCGTTCTTGCAGCTGCCATCCGGACAGACTCTATGCTCGTACAGACGAGAGACAAAAGCAGACTGAGAATCAGTGCCAGAAACACTGTAATACTCCCTTTTTTCTCTTTCTGACATATCATACAGGAAATACACCTCCTCTCTGTCTTCCTTTAGTCAACGCGGATAAAAACATCCGCTTCGCCACTTGATTCGATTAAATGGAATTACTCTGTTTGGCGATTTTTGAAAGAATGCTCTGTACCAAATCAGTCAGCTTTTCTTTAAAAATAATGACAAGCCCGATCAGAACTACGAGAATTAAAATAATCTCCACAACACCTACCGCATCTTCTTCCTCTATAAATCTCCGTAACAGTCCATTCTGTTTTCTTTCTTTCCATATCAGTCTTTCCATTTTTTTCCTCCGTATGTTTCCTGTCATCAGATTTACATTTCACTGCCAGTTTCACTCTCATCCGGTTTCACCGTAAAAGGACAGAAAAGCCGGGATCATTACAATCGCCATCACGACCATCAGCATCATGATCATCGGAACCAGAAGCTTCGTGGCTGCACTTTCTCCCAGAACACGTGCTTTCCTTTTACGTTCTTCCCATGCATCTACTGACTCCCGCTCCAGCATATCTGCCATCTGCCTGCTTCCTTTCTGAAGATTCTGTATCAGAAGCGTAGCAAAAGTCTTATATTTTGCCTGGCCACATCTCTCTCCAAACCGTCGGTATGCCTCACTCTCAGAAATTCCACTTTCCATTTCATAACAGATTACCCGTATCTCCTCATATGCGAACCGCGGCTTTTGTTTTCTCTTCCTGCCATAATCCAGCGAAATTTTATGGAATGCCTTTCTCACCGTCATTCCTGCCTGAACAAGAAGTGTAAACTTCATGATCAGACCCGGATAATCCATAAGAAGCTCTTCATAGCGTCTCTGAAGCTGTACCTGTTCTTCTCTTCCTTTCATGACCAGAATAACCATCGCCGCGATCAGAAACAAACCGGTCAGGAGCATTCCCGAAGTATCAGCCGGACTTTCCCAGACTGCTTTTTTTCCATTCAGCATATCCGGAAGATAATAATAATCCGGGTCATTCTTCTGCTCATTATATCTGGATACTGCCTCCGCCAATTCCTTCTGCGCCTGCTCTTTTTCAGTCAGTTTCTTATTCTGTTTCGATGTTTCCTGCTCTTCCAGTTCTTGTTCCGGTACCTGAATATACATGGAGACCGGCTCTTCTCCATCCACGGATACCATAAATTTCTTCTCATATGATCCTGTATCCTCCTTTTCCAGTCGATATCCCTGCGAATACACCTGTCCGCTGTTTCCTGCAGTAAGGATCATGCCCAGCAGATTCCCGGATATAGCTACTGCAGCAAAAAGTCTGATTCCTTCTTTTCCTCCGATTCCGGAAGACGGAAGCCACCCTTTTTTCCATCCTGTCAGTGCACACAGAATCATGACAAAAATGACAACATGTACCCACATTTATACTGTCACACCTCAATATCTACAATCTTTCTGCCAAGCCAGTATGCCGTGGCATAAATCGCGAGGCAGATACTCATTGCTGCAATTCCAAAGGGATTTCCATAAAGAACACTTAAGAAACCCGGCGAGGTCATCTGCAGGTACAGAATGATCCCTGCCGGCATAAGACTCATGATCATCTGCTCTGACTTCTTGGCAGCCAGGGTTGCTTCTATCTCTCTCTTTACATCAATCTTATCTCCCAGCATACGTGCCACTTTCTGTATAACCCGGTTCATATCACCGCCTGTCCGTTTTGCTGCATAAAACACAGATGCAAAGTTCTCAATATCTTCTATCTGACTTCTCTCACCAAGATCCAGAAACAATTCCTCCAGCGGAACACTGATATGCTGCTGACTCTCTATATAGCGGAATTCTTCCACAATATCCGTTCCTTTTCCATACAGCCGTTCCAGATCCCGCACACAGGTTTTTACTGCACTTTCCACCGAATAACCTGCCTGAACTGCAACACTCAGTGAGATAAGAGCATCCTTGAACTGATAATTCAGCTTTTTTCTTCTCTCTCTGATCATTCTGTTTCGCTGCCATTTCAGATAAAATACAGATATTGGAAAGGCCAGAAGCAGCATCCATGTACTTCTGTAAAACAGATAATCTGCTACAACACACAATGCCAGTGCCTGCCCTGTGTATTTCAGGAACTCACCCAATGAAAAATGATAATGTTCATAGTCCCGTTTCTGATAACACCGTTCTTTTTCTTTCCCTTTCATAATTCAATCCCCGCTCTTTCCAGTTTTTCCATATGCAGAAGAGGGGCAGTCTTTACCAGTCCCTTACCCTCCTGCCATTGATATAGCGGCCGAATCTGGATCTCACCATTTTCGAAGCCGCAAACTTCAGTTACCTCCAGCAATTTTCTTGACTTATCCCTCATTCTTCCCAGATGCACCAGAATATCCACCCCGGAAGCAATCTGTCTCCGTATTGCCTCCAGAGGCAGATCAACCCCCATCAGAACCATTGTTTCCAATCGCGACAGCATATCTCTGGCAGAGTTGGCATGGGCAGTAGACAGCGACCCTTCATGCCCTGTATTCAATGCCTGAAGCATATCCATTGCCTCTCCGCCTCTGACTTCTCCCACGATAATCCTGTCAGGACGCATTCGCAGTGCAGACTTGATCAGATCTCTGATCGTAACCGACACTGCCCCTTCCATATTTGCCATCTTGGCTTCCAGACGGACCAGATTGTCAATTCCCCTGATGCGAAGCTCTGCATTATCTTCGATGGTGATCAGTCTTTCATCCCGGGGAATATATTCTGACATGGCAGCCAGAAATGTTGTTTTTCCGCTCCCTGTTCCACCTCCTATGACCATGGAATATCTTGCTTTTACCAGTTTTTGCAGAAACTGTGCACATTCCTGTGTGATACTGCCCAGTGCGATCAGTTTCTCCATTGTAATGGGGTGCTCGGGAAAACGTCTGATCGTAAGAATCGGCCCATTCAACGCCACCGGATAGATTACCGCATTCACCCTGGAGCCATTCTCCAGCCTGGCATCCACGATAGGCATAGATTCATTAATTACACGGTTGCACTTACCTACAATCTGTTGGATCACATCCTCCAGCTTCTCTGCGGAAGTGAAACTTTTGTGCCATCTGGTCAGTCTGCCGGCCCTTTCTACAAAGATCGTATCAGGTCCGTTTACCATAATTTCAGTGACAGTTTCGTCATCCACCAGTTCCTGCAGTACATCCAGCTTCCGGACGGAATAAAACAATTCCTGACGAAGCTGTACTTTCTCTTTCAGCGCAAGGCGGACATCCTTGATCTGATTCAGGATCAGTTCATCGATCACATCCAGGATTTCTTTATCTGACAGTTCCCTGGACAGATCCAGTTCCTCCATCAGCATCTGACGTAAGGCTCTAAATACATCTTTGTTCATTCTTTTTCCTCCGGCTCTCTTTTCCAGAACTGTCTTCAGATTTCCGGTTTCCGGTTTTCTTTTCTCAGAAGATTCCTCACATAATCTCCCAGTTCACTCCACATCAGCTGTTCTATGTAAGCAGATGACAGACAGGTCACCATATGAAAAGGCGGACTTATCTTCTCCGTTTTTTCCAGTATCTGAGGATAATCCCAGATTCGCACCAGATTTTCAAACTGAGCGATCTTGCACCGGGAAACAGCATCTGATAATACAGGCATATAAATTTTCTTACACAGATCAAGTAACTGGAAATTCTCATCAATCCCACATCCAATATCCAGTACGATCACTTCATAAGAGCTGTCAAGCATGATCATCCGCAAAAGCCGTTCCCAATCCTGCCAGGATGTTGTGCGGATATCCGCAGGCATCTGTACAGGCGGAATATAATCCAGATTATTGACAGTCTGTACCATGCTGTTCATCTTATATAAAAGATTCTGGTTATCCTGGCGCACATAATAAAGAAGATCACTTAAATTATGCTCAAAGCCTTTTCCCATCAGTTCCTCAAAGCCGGAATATTCCTCCATATTCAGATAGAGAACTGCCCTGTCTCTGGCAAGTATCTGTCCAAGTGTCAGTGCAAAAGAAGTTTTCAGACATCGCCCCAGAGGAGAAAACACACCAATAACCTCTGTTGTCTTTTTCAGTACTGCAAGCTGGGCAGATACTGTCTTTTTTTCGGCACCGTAACATGCCATCACCTCCCTTAGAACATCGGAAGAAGATTGATATTTATACACGCTTGGATACTGGTCAAGTTCCGGAGGATGTACTCCCTCTGATAAAATAACGATCTTGCCAATATCCAGATCCCGGATTTCGCTGCACATAGCCCGTCCGGAAATCAGCAGCAGCTCTATATGCGTGTGTGTTCCGTAATCGATCAGCTTCTCTACCGTTGTAAATGCCTGTATCTCAAACGGAATGTTCTTCCGGTTCATATAATCCATAAAATTCAGCGCATAGTCCACTTCCAGATCACACACTGCAAAAATATTTCTCTTCAATAGATACCTCCCGCATATAACACCACACTCACAAAAACCGGAATTGTAAAATGGAAATTCTCAGGAGACGAGATATCTTTCTGTCGATAAGATATGATCCTTCTGTCTGTTGCTGTATTTTTCATATAATTCAGAAAATAAAGGAGTCGTTCGCAGAAATTGCGATGGATGATCAGAAGTACTAACGCTATACAGGCCCCTGTAAAGAAAGAAACACAGATACATTTCCAGACAGCTCCAAAACCCATTATGCCGCCCAGTGCACAGAACAGCTTAATATCTCCCGCTCCAAGCATTCCAAAAACAAACAGAATAAGAAGCAGCAGGGGCACTGCACTTCCCGCAGCAAAAAAGGAGAATCCGGCAAAGCCTTTTTTCCAGATATCAATGATCAGATCCAAAACCATGGAAAACAGGATCCAGCCATTATCAACCTTTGCTGTACGAATGTCCATGAGCATGGCAGTCCCGGCAATTATAACAGGAAAAAGTTGGAAAAATCCATATAATATCACCTCCAGTCTGAAAAACCCGGATTTCCATAATGCTACAATCTGACTCTTTTGTTTCTTTAATAATAAAAGTGGAATTTACCGCCGAACTGACGGGATTGAATTACCAGAAGAACTCTGGTGAGTATTATTATAGGACCAGACAATCGATTTGTCCAGTCCTATTTTTT
>CAVCYJ010000044.1:0-1200 GCA_963605995.1 Holdemanella biformis
CCTGGAGCCAGGAAACCTGCTTGGTATGGCGAGGTTAAACTTCCGTGTAAAGTGTAACAACCAACTCCGTTGAATCCGCAGCTTCGGAGTGTTGTCTGCTTTTATATGAAGGCAGACATTTTTTATGGAATGCGCCTGTTCTTTATGAATTATACATGATTAAATGGCAGGCGATACTACTTCGGATTTATTCGTTCCCTCCGCGCACTCATGAACGGATTTTTTTCTACCCCGGAGTAGCATCGCTCCCTCTTATAATGTATAACCTGATGATACTGTAATGAGTTTTCAATGCATCGGAAGTGTGGTGAAAGATTCATTAGAGTATTTTTTTTATAAACAAATAACGAAGCGGATTGCAATATCCCTGATAACAAAGGAGTAAAATCATGGAAAAGCCTTATTGGGAAGGAAAAGAATATTCTTATTTCAGTCATAAAAAGTGTGAGTATTTTCCGTGTCATGAGAATGCAGATCCGGAGAATTTCAACTGCCTGTTCTGTTACTGCCCTCTGTATGCGCTTGGTGAGAAATGCGGAGGAAATTTCAGATATACGGAATATGGAGTGAAGGACTGCACAAACTGTCTTGTTCCGCATAAGAGGAAGAATTATGGATATATCACCGGAAAATATCAGGAACTGGCAGATATGATGAAGAAGGTAAAGGAAAATGAACAGAAGTAAAGCAGGACGGAGACGGGGAGGACAGTAACAAAGTGTCAGATTATCCCGGATAAGAGGGAACGATTTCCGTTGTAATATGTATCCCGGTCTGTTAAAATAGAGATAACAAAAGAGAGCTCTTTAAGGGACAGCAGTACAGATTTACTGTCTTATCTCTGTTTTTTTCTGTTATTCTGTGCATTTCACACATGTACGGCACACCACTTTTCACATTCACAGAAGAAAATGCGGCAAAGGCATTTGACATCTTTTCCTGTCAGCACGTTCAATGACTGGCAGAGCATGACAAATCTTATACATACACAGACAGCCGTCGAAATGCATGTTCAGCAGTTCGGCGGTTTTTATTTTTGCACGGCATGAAATAACATTGCGGATTTCAGGGCGGTCATAAAACCTTCAAACCGGAATTTTTTTGTTGAAATGTAAAACATTAAATGATATAATGCTATTGTATTTGACCGAATCAAGTAAGTCCCCTGCTTCAATTGCGAAAAGCAATAAGCAGTGGGTG
>CAVCYJ010000044.1:1210-16563 GCA_963605995.1 Holdemanella biformis
GCTTGTATCAGGAGTGGTACAAGCCACTCCTGATAAACTGCGGAGCAGTTATTCAGTGTAGAGCCACGTAGCGAAGCGGATTGCGAATATCCGCTTGACCTGCCTGGCAACAGTCAGCAATCAAACAGAGGAGTATAAAATCTATGAAAAAAAGAAATGCTGTAATACGGGGACTTTCAGTATTTCTGGTATTAGCTATGATATGTACCGGAGTACCTGTAAATGGTCAGGAATTTTCTGACTCCGGGGAACAGAGTAATACTGCAGAGAGTATTCAGGAGCAGCAGACGCTGGATGATGTGTTTGGCACGGACAGCGAATCTGGTACAACCGAGTTTTCATCAGAGGAAGATCAGCAGGATTTTCAGGATGGAGAGGAGTCAGAGGAGAACTATTACATAAAAGGACGTCCGCTGACAGATGAAGAGACAGAGGAGCAGCTGGAGCCTTTCAGGCATCTGCAGCTTCTGGATCCGGGGCCGGAAGTAGAAAGTGATCTGTCTTCCGTACCGGCAGCCTGGGGAAGCAGGGTGACTTACCCGGAGAAATTTGACCTGAGAGATGAGGGACTGGTTACCTCCGTCAAAAATCAGAATCCGTTTGGGACCTGCTGGGCTTTCGGAATGGCTGCAGTGCTGGAGAATGCGCTGCTTCGAGAGGGAAAGGGTGCGTATGATCTGTCGGAAGAGCATCTTTCTTATTTCTTTTCGAACAGGCAAAATGACCCGCTGGGAAATACTGTTGATGACAGAAATACAGTAACCGGAAATTATCACAGTATCGGTGGAAATGATTATATGGCAGCAATTTTTCTCAGTACCTGGTCGGGAATGACTTCGGAGGATGATGTACCGTTTCCTACGGATGATTCCCATACACTGGATCTGACGACAGCGATATCTTCGGATAAAGCATATAATGCTGTCGCATATCTGAAAAATGCTATGTTTTCCAAATATTCAGAGACACGAATGAAATCTCTGCTTTACAGCGGACATGCAGTATCAATTATGCTCTATATGAAAGAAAGTTATGTGAATGCCGATACAGCGGCATACTGCTATCCGACAACTTCTTCTAAAAAGCTGATCAATCATATCGTGACGGTAGTAGGATGGGATGATACTTTTAAAGCATCGTTATTTAAAACAGCATCCAATGTTACAGAGGACGGTGCATGGATCGTTAAGAACAGCTGGGGAGAGAGCAAAGGCGATGCCGGATATTATTATGTTTCCTATCAGGATCCAAATATCAGTAACCTGATATCTGCAGATGCAGTGCTGGCATCCGAGCAGACATATAAGAATAATTATTTTTATGATGGTTCTTCAGCCATTTCGAGCATTAAGATGAGTTCCGGGCAATCATTTGCAGCGGTATACAAAGCAGATGCCGGAAATGGTAAGCAGGAAGCTCTGGGTGAAGTGAATGTAGTTTCCATGAGTGATAATGCATTTTATGGAATACAGGTATATACAGATCTGACAGATCCTTCTGATCCGGAAAGCGGGACTGCGGCATATACAAAACCTTATGAATTTGTACAGGATCTTGCAGGGGTACAGACGATTTCCATTCCGGAGGTGACGTTACATCAGGGAAGTAAATATGCGATAGTGATCACAAACAGGGGAAGCGGTACAATTCAGTTCGGTGTGGAAAAGAATGAAAGCTACCAGACGTCAGGTGGAACCAGATGGTTTACGTCCAGTGCGGGAATTGAGGATAATCAGACTTTCTATAAGACGGGAGAAGCATCTTCAAAATGGACAGACGCAAAAACGTATGGATATACTGCCAGGATCAAGGCACATACCAGGACACTGGATCAGGCATGGATCCCGGATACTCCGGTATTTCAGACAAAAGCGTATAACAGTGGCTATAATCTGGTTTCATGGAATAAAATTTCCGGAGTGACAGGATATTATATTTACAGAAAACCGGCATCAGGTAATACCTGGACGAAGCTTGCTACAGTAAAGGCCTCAACGTTACAGTATAAGGACAGCAAAGTGACAGCTAATGCTTCTTATCAGTATACAGTACGGGCTTATTATCAGACAGATAGCAAAAAATATACAAGTAAGTATACGACCGGTCAGGTGATCAAGGCGGCTCCCGCACTGCAGAAGGTAGCTTCTGTCAAATCCGAAAATAATGGGATTCGTATTCGCTGGACCACACAGAAGAAATGTGACGGATATTATATTTACAGGAAGAAAAAAGGCGGTTCTTATCAGTTGATCAGGAAAATTTCCAATAAAAATACGGCAGCATATCTGGACAAAAATGCAAAAAAGGGTGTATCATACTATTATGCGGTAAGAGCATATGTAGAGGAACCTTATGGGAAAACTTACAGTAAATATAAGAGTTCATCTGTTATAAAAAGAAAATAACTGTTTGGCAGTCTGTTTCACTATATGGATGAAGAGATACTGAACAGTTGAAAAAAGCCAGACAGTGAAGGAAAGAAATTATGAAGAAGTTAGGTACAATAGCGGTTGCATGGATATGTTTTATCCTGATCGCGGTCGGGGTTTATGCAGACGACGGCGGCGGGAAACATGAGCCTGATTATGCTACAGATTATTATATGACTGTGCAGAGTGCGGACGGCGGTGTGAATATTTATGAGGAGGCTGATCCTGAGAGTGAAGTGCTGAATGACCATCTGATCACGAATGGGACTGCAGTCCATGTGCAGGGTGAGAAGGATGGAACTGATAATAAGAAATGGGCATATACTGAATATCATGGTATGAATGGTTACATTCCTATGAATGATCTGAATCCGACTACCAGAGCAGAAGCGATAGATGAAGAATATCGTACCTTTGAAGGGAAAGATGTGGACTTTGAAGTGAAAATTCAGGGAAATGGCGAGAATGTACCTGTTTATAACGGACCTGGCGAGAAGTTTGATGAGGTTTCCGGATCTGATGGTATTGCAGATGGAGAGACTGTACATATTTCTCAGTATGTTCTCGGAGAAGATGGGAAAAACTGGGGAAAAACTGATACGAATGGTGTAACTCAGGGATGGCTGGATCTGGATCGGGACACAGATTATAAGGCACCGGAGACGACACCGATGCCGGAGACGACACCGATGCCGGAAGCGACACCGACACCGGAG
Source organism: Holdemanella biformis (assembly GCA_963605995.1). GTDB lineage: Bacteria > Bacillota > Clostridia > Lachnospirales > Lachnospiraceae > Blautia_A. The sequence goes on from CAVCYJ010000044.1 coordinate 4,356, forward strand.
ACGACACCGACACCGGAGACAACACCGATGCCGGAGACAACACCGACACCGGAAGCAACACCAACGGGAGAGGTGACCGCTGATTCGGATACAAAGAAGAAACCGAAACAGGAACCGTCTCGGAAAACGTCCGGAAAAAATGTAAGGGCTGATTCGGGAATGCAGAATCCTGTAGTCTGGATCAGTGGAATTGGAATTGCGGTTATTGTCATATTATTAATTTATTTCCTCAAAAAGAAGAAGTAGAGTGGAAAAAGAGCAGCGTACCGAATGGTACAGCTGCTCTTTTGGAAAATGTGTGTGTATAATTGAGATATTCTGAGGAAACCTCGAATAATCTTAATTAACAATGAATGTTAACCTGCGAATGGATATAGTTTACAATCTTTTGGCAGATTAATCAAGTCCTGATTTTATTTTATTATGATATCAGGAGAGAATGCGTTACTGTTCACACACCACTATCCCGCGAGGTGTTTTGGCATGAATATGCCAAAATCCCGAGACATACAAGCCAAAATTCCATTGCCGCAGGCAATCTGGAATGAATTTTGGCCTCGTTACTGGGAACGGAGTGAACAGTAACGAGAATGCAGAGTCTGATAATACTTGCGCAACATTGCCGACATACGTATAATAGAGATTGATGAAACCATAAGGTGAGGTAAAGGATGATGAAAATAACGGAAGCACTACTTGAAGAAATGAAAATCAGGGATGAAAATTTTTCAGATGGATTAATTTTACCGGATGGGGATTATGTACGGATTCCCAAAGGACATCTTCATGGCATGATGGCATTACTTCCGTGGTCTGAGGATGAAATCTGGAAAATGATTCCGGAAAATGATTCCCCGTTATTCTGGCTGGTTGAGAAAACAGGATGTGTTCTTACAGATTATAATAATTCTATTGGAATGAAAATGACACCTGCCCAGCAGACTGTGTTTGATATGATGCGAAAACATGGGGTTCTTACAGATGATTATTATGATCTGACGAAACAGAGAGAGAAGGCAAGAAAACACGAATAGTATGATGAAAATAACGTAACTGTTCAGTACCTTCACAGCAGACTGCTGAATAGCTGCGAAATAACAATATTTATATAAGTATATGGAGGGTACAGTAATGGAAAGACATGCATTTGCAATGCAGGTAAAGGATGGACAGATGAATGTTTACCGTCAGAAGCTGGGGGAGATATGGATGGAACTGACAGGATTTCTTGACAGAAATCATGTAAAGAATTTCAGTATCTGGAATGCTGACAGGCTGATTTTGGGATATTATGAAAATGAAGACGGGGCAGAACTCAGTTCAGAGGAAATCGTTGAAAGAGACAGACTGACAGAGCAGATAGAGGATACTTTTGACTGGATTTCCACACCGGGAGAAGATATGCGCCTGATGTATCATAACTTTGGGGTTGTGAGAGAGAATAAGGAACTGATCCGTCACAGAGTATTTATGACGAAACTGAAACCGGGGTGTGAGGAAGAATATAAGGCGCGTCATGACGGACTGATCGCACAGAGAGGCGATACCATAGATCAGGGGCCTGACAGCAACTTCAGCATCTGGAGTGCAGGTGGCTATATTTTTGGATATGACGAGATAGATACTACGATGGAGGCAGACGAGACTCCGGAAGAAAGAGAAGCAACTGTGGCATGGGAGACCAGACAGCTTGAGATCATGGACTGGATCACAAATGATGTAGACTGGATGACCGGAGAATGGCATCCGGCAAGCAGGAGACTTGCATGGCATAACTGAATAATTGCTATGGCAAAAAAACAAACATAAATAGTCAAAATGCAACAAATATACAGTGAAAATTAGTGAATGATAGCAATTGACTGAAAAAGAATGACTGACGTACAATAATGTTATTAAATACAGAAAGGACGTGAGTCTATGTTAAGAAACATACCGCCGATTCTTTCACCGGAACTTTTGAAAGTGCTGGCTGAAATGGGGCATGGGGACAAACTTGTGATAGGAGATGCTAATTTTGCAGCTGCATCAATGGCAAAGAACAGTATTTTGATTCGCTGCGATGGTCTGAAAGCGACAGAGCTTATGGATGCGATTCTGACGCTGATGCCTCTGGATGATTTTGTGGACAAACCTGTAATGATTATGGATAAGGAACCACGTCATGCAGATCTGGAGTGTCCGGTGTGGGATGAATTCAAACAGATTGTTGCCAAATATGATTCCAGAGGTGCCCGGGCCTGCGGAATGATATCCAGAAAAGACTTTTACAAAGAAGCGAAAGAAGCATATGCAGTAATTGCAACAACAGAAACAGCATTTTATGCATGTGCGATACTACAAAAGGGCTGCCTTTAAGTCAAACGGATATTCGCAATCCGCTTCGCTACTTGCTTGATTCGGTTAAAAACAATAAAAACGGGCATAAAACAACATGCCGACCAAAATAGCAGATATCTGTATAGATAACTGCTATTTTTTAATACAAAAAGATTGAAAATTAATTAACAATCTTAGATTTGTTGGTAAAAATAGATAATTGAAATTGGCATATTTGCACAAGAAAAAATGCTTTGTCTGGTGATTTTGACATGAAAGTTAAATTAAAATTAGGATTTTTGTTCAAAATACAATATGAATAATTGGCTAAATATACTGAAAAGCAAAAAAACGGACAAAATGACACATTATTATGTTTACAAAATTGGCGATATATGTTAATATAAACTCACAAAAACAAAAATGCTTCGGCAAAATATCCAAAAAGGAGGAATATCATGAAGAAAAAATTAATCGCAGCGTTACTCTCAGCAGCTATGGTGGTTTCTGCAGTTCCTGTATTTGCAAGTGATGCAGCAGCAGACGAGGAAACAGCAACAGAGAGCAGTACCGAATCTCCGGTAGCGGGCAAGAAGATAGCATATATTATGTACATGTCATCAGCAACTATCTTCCAGATGTGGTCGGATTCATTTACCGCAACGGCAGAGAAACTTGGTATGGAAGCAAGCACTTTCTTCTGCAACGATAATGCAGATACATGGAAGAGCACAATTGAGCAGTGCGCACAGGGCGGATATGATGGATTAATGGTTTCTCATGGCGGTCAGGAATATGCATATGATTTCCTGTCGGGAATTCTGGAACAGTATCCGGATTTAAAGATTGTTACATTTGATACCCCGTTTAAAGACGCAAATGGTGAGACGGCTCAGATTGATGGTGTTACACAGTTCTTCCAGCAGGATGCGGGATTTGCAGAATCTCTGGTTCAGTGCCTTCTCGATATGTATCCGGAGAAGACAGAAGCAGGCGAAGCTGTAAACATTCTTCAGGTTCAGCAGGGTACCGGATATAACAGCCCGTTTGACCGTCGCCAGACTGGTTATGAACCATTTGAAACAGACGGAAAGATTAAAACTGTCGAAAGGATCGCGCCGATCGATGATCAGAATGCTACATCATCCATGCGTGATGTTACAGCAGCTACATTACAGAAATACAGTTCGGATGAGATTGATGGAATCTGGTGCTGCTATGATGCATATGCACAGGGCGTATATCAGGCACTGCGTGAAGCAGACTCCGATATCCCGATGGTATCTGTAGATATCTGTAATGAAGATATTCAGTTCATGCAGGAAGGCAAAAACTGGAAAGCATGTGCTACAACAAACTGGACATCTAATGGAGAATTTGCATGCCGTGTATTAGCACTTGAGATGGCTGATCAGTATGAAGATATTGAAGCGGCTTCCTGCTACTATGCAGACCCGGGCGCATGGATGGAAATTCCTTCAGTTATTGTTACCCAGGAAATGGTTACATCTAAGGAAGGCATTAATATTGAAAACCTGGCAGAAGTTGCCGGAGAAGACTATTCTGATACTTCTTGGATGCCTACATGTGATTGGATGGTATCAGCGCTTGGACACTAATCCTTTCAGGAGGACAGTAGTTAATACTGAAAATATCTAAGTAAATTGAGGCGTCGGGGTCAAGGCTCCGACGCCGCTTTTTCCGTACTGGATATCTGTGGCGGAAAATAATTACGGAAAAGAGGGAATATATGGATAAAATCACACTTGGAACACGAAAAGTTTCCATAGAATTTCCTGGTGTAAAGGCTCTTTCGGATGTTGATTTCGAGATTTCGACCGGCACGATCCATGCAGTTATGGGAGCAAATGGAGCCGGTAAATCGACATTGATGAAGGTACTGGCCGGTTCCAATCCGGATTACACAGGGGATATTTTATATAACGGAAGCGTCGTGGAATTGAGAAATCCGGCTGCTGCAAAGAAACTCGGCATCCAGATTGTATATCAGGAAGTTGATATGGCACTGATCCCGACACTCTCGGTAGCTGAGAATGTAATGTTTAATGACATGGTTATGAACATGGGACATAAACAGTTTGTCAATTATGGAAAAATCAGAAAAGATGCAAAAGAGGCTCTGGCCCGCCTGAATATTGATATTGATGTAAAGAGATGGTGCGGTACACTGACACTGGCGCAGAAACAGATGGTCCTGATAGCACGTGCGGTTCAGAATTCATGTAATTTCCTGATACTGGATGAGCCGACAGCACCGTTATCAGATACGGAAACAGAAGAATTGTTCCGTGTTGTAAAGCATTTAAGAGAAACAGAAAATATTGCTATTATCTTTATTACACATCGTATCCAGGAAGTCCTCAGAATCTGTGATTCTTACACGGTTATGAGAAACGGGCAGGTTGTGGATACGACTCCGATCACACCGAAGACAACCTCAAAAGAGATTGTTGATAAAATGCTCGGACGTTCTTTCGAGGAAAATTTCCCAAAAGAAACCTGCGAGATCGGAGAGAAAACATTTCTGATAGATCATCTGACAGAACGCGAGAATCGTGTAAAAGATGTTTCTATGTACGTAAGAAAAGGAGAAATCGTCGGACTTGCCGGACTGGTAGGTGCCGGAAAAACAGAACTGTGCAAGACTATTTTCGGTGCATATCACAAATCGGGAGGTACGCTTACATTAAATGGCAGGGAACTCAAGATCAGAAATCCATCCGATGCAGTAAAGAACAGAATTGCGCTGGTACCTGAGGAACGACGTAAAGAGGGCGTACTTGTTGCAGAAACAGTAACCTTTAACGTATCAGCAGCTTGCCTTGGAGATTTTTGCACTTTGTCTTTTGTAAATGACCGCAAGACAGCACAGAAAGCAAAAGAATATGTAAAGAGTCTTAGTATTAAGACACCTTCGGTAAAACAGAGGGTTGCATATCTTTCGGGTGGAAACCAGCAGAAAGTTGCCGTTGCCAAGTGGCTGGCAGCAGACTGTGATGTATATATTTTTGATGAACCTACAAAAGGTGTAGATGTTGGTGCAAAGCAGGAAATCTTCCATCTGATCAACCAGATCGCAAAAGACGGAAACTGTGTCATTTATGCTACCTGTGAGAACTCGGAGCTGTTATCCATAACAGACCGTATGTATGTCATGTATGACGGCAGGATTATGGCAGAACTCGAAACTGCAAAAACCACTGAAGACGAGATTATGCATTATGCTACAGGTTCAGAGGAGAAATATGCAGGCTGATATCTGAGAAGATATCATGCATCAATGTATTGGGAGGAAAATAATATGGTTCAGAATTCGAAGATGAAAACGATCGGGAAAGGGTTGCTGAGCTGGGCTGCCGTAATCGTTCTGGCAGTTTCAGTCATGATCTTTACCGCTATCAGAGGCACAGCATTTTTTTCAGTTAACAACCTTATGAATATTCTTCGATCCATGTCTGTAGTTACGATCTTTGCTCTTGCAGCTACCGTATCTATGGCACCTGATGGATTCGATATGTCGGCCGGAACGCTGGGTACATTCAGCGCCTATGTTTTTGCAGCACTGTTCCTGTGGTTCGGAGCACCGCTGTGGCTGGCAATTGTTCTTACAATTGTGTTTACGATGGTAATGTATCTGCTGACAATGTTCCTGATTCTTGTATGTAAGATTCCGGATATGCTGGCTACCTGTGCATTACAGTTCGTACATGCAGGACTTGGTCTTGCGTTTACAGGCGGCAGCGCTGTATCTGCCGGTCTTAGTGCTCCGAAATGGTTTGGTGCACTGCACGGGGGAGATGCGAGTCCTCTTCGTAAAGGATGGACGACCGGTTCTATGAACATCGGTAAATCACCTTATATCATTATTATCATGTTACTTTGCGTAGTTGTATGCTGGGTGCTTCTGGAAAGAACAAAACATGGCCGTTACTTATATGCAATGGGCGGCAACAAAACAGCAGCGAAGCTTTCAGGTATCAATGTTAAGAAATACAGATTTATGGCAGGTATGTTTGCTGCTGTATTTATCGCAGTTGCAGGTATCGTTGTATGCTCACGTAACTCAGCGGCTCAGATTAACAGCTGCGACAGCTATCTGATGAGTTCCCTGGCAGCAGTATTTATCGGACGTTCCGTAGGTGGAGCTGAGAGACCGAATGCCCTTGGAACGGTTGTAGGTGCCCTTCTTATTTCCACACTGGAAAATGGTCTGACAATGTGCGGTGTTGTTTACTATGTACTTCCGGCAGTTAAAGGTGCAGTCCTTTGTCTGGCACTGGTTGCAGCATATATCACTGTAAAAGAAGATTGATCTGAGTGATAAAGAATCGTTTGTGACAGAATTATAACAGATAATACGACAGACAGAATATGGAGGAAAAAATTATGTCAAAGTTTGATACTTATTTTCTTATGAAAGCAGATGATGCAGTTGAATATGCAAGAGTAAAAGTTCCGCAGATCGAGTGGGATACAGCCAGCATGACTGCAAAGGAAATCGGAGATGGAAACCTTAATTATGTATTTAAGGTAGCTGATGCAAAAGGTCACAGTGTAATTATCAAACAGGCTGGTGTGGAGACACGTATTTCTGCTGATATGAAACTGGATACAGACAGAAACAGAATCGAATCTGAAATTCTTGTCCTGGAAGGAAAGCTTGCACCTGGATACGTACCGGAAATTTATTTTTATGATACGGTTATGAGTGCGTGTGGAATGGAAGATTTAAGTGATCATGAGATTATGCGTACAGCAATGCTGGAACATAAAATTTTTCCGAAATTTGCAGATCAGATATCTACTTTTATGGCACAGGTTCTTATGGGAACTACAGATATCGTAATGGATCATCAGGAGAAAAAGGAACTTCAGCGTAAATTTATTAATCCTGAATTATGTGATATCACAGAAGCACTGGTATATACAGAACCATACAACGATGAGAAAGGACGTAATCATGTATTTCCTCCGATCGCAGATTTCGTAAAAGAAAAGCTCTATGATGATAAAGAACTTCATTGTGAAGTTGCAAAATTAAAAATGGATTTTATGACAAGAGCACAGTCCCTGATCCATGGTGATTTACATACAGGTTCTATCTTTATCAATGAAGAAAGCACGAAAGTATTTGATCCTGAGTTCTGCTTCTATGGACCAATGGGATATGATATTGGTAATGTAATCGCAAATATGATCTTTGCATGGGCAAATGGTGATGCGGCAGGTGCGGCAGATTTCTGCAAATGGGTAGAGGATACCCTGGTGGATGTTATTAATATGACCAAAGAGAAAATGGAAAAATACTATGATGAACATGTAACAGATACTATGTGCAGGAACGGGCTGTATAAGAAATATTATATGGATACCATCATTGAAGACACTTCGGCAGTGACTGGTCTGGAAATGATCCGTCGTATCGTTGGTATGGCTAATGTAAAAGATATTACTACAATTGCGGATGAAGCAAAACGTGCACGTGCAGAGAAGATCTGTATCACAGCAGCCATTGATTTCATTAAGAACAGAAGTGATAAGAAATGTGGCAGGTGTTTCCTGAAGACCCTGAAAGATGCAATTGCTGAAGTAGATGCATAAAAACATAATTGAATTGATAAAGGAGATGGACATCATGGAAAATGCACTTAATCTGGATACTGTAAAACTTGCGGAAAATAAAAAAGAAATCGTGATACTGGATCAGACGCTTCTTCCAAATCAGTGTAAATATCTCAATATTTCCACAGCAGGGGACATCTGGGAAGCAATCTATTCACTGAGAGTAAGAGGGGCACCGGCGATTGGTGTTACAGGTGCTTATGCATACTATGTACTTGCTGATCAGATTGAAACAGAAGACAAAGAGAAATTTGTAAAAGAATGCACAAAGATGATGGAGTATATCAACTCATCCAGACCTACAGCAGTGAACCTTTCCTGGGCACTGAACCGTATGCATAACGTAATGCTTACAGAGAAAGATCATATGAGTATTCCGGAACTGAAGATCCGTCTGATGAAAGAAGCAGATAATATCAGGGAAGAAGATATTCAGATCAGCCGAAATATCGGTACTTATGGATTCGAACTTCTGGAGAAGCTTGGAAAAGGTGTCGGTATCATGACACATTGTAATGCAGGAACACTGGCTACAGCCAAATACGGAACTGCATTAGCTCCAATATACATTGCACTGGAGCATGGCTGGGATCCGAAGAAGGATCTTCATGTTTACTGTGATGAAACCCGTCCGCTTCTGCAGGGGGCAAGGCTGAGTGCATATGAAATGCAGGCGGCCGGTGTTGATACTTATGTACAGTGCGACAATATGGCTTCTTATACAATGAAGAGCGGTAAAATCGGAATCATCTTTGTTGGCTGTGACCGTGTAGCTGCAAATGGAGATTTTGCAAACAAGATTGGTACAAGCGGAGTTGCTATCATTGCGAAACATTACGGTGTTCCATTCTATGTATGTGCACCGTCATCTACTATTGATATGACTCTGGAATCCGGTGATGAAATTCATATTGAACAGAGAAAAGGCGAAGAAGTTACTGAAATGTGGTATGAAAAACGTATGGCACCGGAAGGAGTTGGTGTTGTGAATCCGTCTTTCGATGTAACAGACCACAGTCTGGTAACTGGCATCATTACAGAAAAAGGCATTGCTTATGAACCGTTTAAGGAATCCTTTGAAAAAATGGGAATCAAACCTGTAGAGAAATATGTTGATAAGAAATAAAAGATAATAGCTGTGCACACAAAGGACCGGAATGAAGATTTTCATTCCGGTCCTTTGCGAATTGCGTTGACCATAATGATGTGCAGTGACTGAGATCAGTAATAACGGATATTGTTTTTATTCAGAAAATCTTTCCATTCAGGTGCGAATTCTGTGTTCAGGATAATACCGTCCAGTTCGGTTAATGGAATAACACTTGTAAAAGAAACCTTATCAAGCTTTGACTGGTCTACCACCAGATATTTCTGTTTGGCATGAGAGAGTGCCAGATGATGGATCAAGGCGGAATTATCGTTGGTATCGGTTACTCCGAATTCCATATCTACACTTCGGCATGAGATAAAAGCCTTATCAAAGAAATATTGCTTCAGACTGCGGTGAGCACTGCTTCCAGTGAAGCTTTTGGTGCGTGGAGAATATTCTCCTCCGATCAGGAAAAGTTTTATTGTCTGTGAGGAGGATAGAATGTTGGCGATTTCCAGCGAATTTGTAACAACAGTCAGTTTTCTGTTGGCGATTTTATTAGCGATAAACCATGCTGTAGTGGAATTATCCAGGTAAATGATTTCTCCCGTCTGTATCAGAGCATCACATTTTAATGCAATTGCTTTCTTTTCTTCTGTTTTCAGGTCCTGTCGGGTAGAAATATCCAGATCATTCTGGACTCCGTCCAGAATATAGGCACCACCATGGGTGCGGATCAGTTCATGCTCTTTTTCCATGGCGCGAAGATCACGTCGGATTGTTTCACGGGTTACATTCATACGAACTGCAAGATCCGCGATGGTAACACTTTTATTTTCCTGTAGAAGTTCTTTTATAAGTTTTTTTCGTGAAATTGCAAGCAAATGAAAACCTCCCTTCTTAAATTAATAAATGCAAACAGCCGCAGTCCTTATTTTACTGGATTGCGGCTGTTTTGGAAAGCTGAATTATTTACAAATATAATTATTTAATCCCAGAATTTTGTAATAACCGGCCACAGCTCCCTGATCTTCAACTCCTGCACATTGTGCAGCATGTACAGCTGCTTTTCCGAAAACAGGAATCATGTTCTTTGTTGCTTCGACTCCGGATCTGGAGGCATCAAGAGCCTGAGTGATTACTTCCTGAAGGGAAGCCCCTTCTTTGGCAGCTTTCTCTGCGGCCTGTGCAGCCGGAAGAATTGAATCGTAAATGGTACGCTGCCCCGGTTCACATTTGCCGCGTTTCTGAACACCTGCGGCGAATCCGGTAAGATAAGCTGCGAGTGCAGGGGCATCTATTTCCGTTTTTCCTTTTAAGGCTTTTCCACCTTCCATAATTCCGGTTGACATAAGAAATCCCATCGTAGAAGGAATAAGGGAAGACATTTTCATGCCGGATTTCATGAGAAGTTTTCCGATATCTCCGGCGGCACCGGCTGATTCCTCACGCATAATATCGGGAAGAGAACCGTAACCCTTGCTCATGGTAAGACCGAGGTCACCATCACCCAGACGGGCATCCATTTCGCATAATTCTTCTTTTTTTTCTATAAACAGATTTCCGACACTTTCAAATAAATCGGGAATCTGATCAAAAAGGATTTTATCCATTTTCAGTCCTCCCTGTATTTTTATTTCTGACAGATGAATGGGGTATTTACAGGATGTTCCATGTATTTCTTTAATTCATCGTTCATTTTGCAGATTGATATAGAAGCACCGGCCATTTCCATGGAAGTTGCATATTCGCCTACAATGGTTTTGTAAACCCTGATTCCCTTTGAACTGAGGAGCTGTGTAACATCGTTGGATAAAATGTATAATTCCTCGATGGAAGTTGCGCCCAGACCGTTGATCAGGATAGAAACCTCTTCTCCGTCTGCAACCGGCATATCTGTCAGAAGGGTATTCAGTGACTCTTCGGCGATTTCGTGGGATGTTTTCAGCGGACCGTTCCATACCCCCGGTTCTCCGTGGATTCCCATTCCCATAGCCATTTCGTCTTCTTTTAATTCGAAATTGGCATGTCCGACTTCGGGAATAATACAGGGAGTTAATGCAAAACCTACAGTGCGTGTATTGTCTTTTGCAAGCTGTGCTGCTGCAAGAACTTCATCCAGGGAACCTCCCTCATCAGCCCTTGCGCCGGCAGCTTTGAACATGAAATAGATTCCGGCAACACCGCGGCGTGTAGCCGGATCCCTGTGAGAGTTAACATCATCCGCACCGACAATGCTCCTGCATTCGATATCGTCCATATCGCAGAGATCAGTTGCCATATCAAATGTCATGATATCTCCCGTATAATTTCCGTACAGATATAAAACACCGGCACCTGCCTCGACTTCTTTGGCAATATTATAAATCTGTTCAGGAGATGGGGACTGGAAAACACCGCCTACTCCGCAGCCATCGATCATTCCGTCTCCTACATAGCCCAGAAACAGTGGAAGATGTCCGGAACCGCCGCCTGTGATGATCGCTACTTTTCCGGGTTTCTTCTCTGTTCTGCAGTAGCAGCGGAGATCATTGGCAACGTATTTAACCTGATCTGAGTGAGCGGCGTAGATACCTTTAAGCATGTCATCTACGTAATTTTCCGGTGCATTGATAATTTTCTTCATTAAGATGCCTCCTTACTGTTGGATATAATAATAAATAATAAAATGGTACCATAATAATAAGAACCCAGGCTTTTGTAACTATAATTTTAAATGTTCACCTATGTTTTGTCAATTAAAATGTACTGAAATGTGGCTTTTTTTGGAAGAATATTATATAAAATAACCAAAACAACATAATGTAAAAATATGATATCGGGGTCAAAAGGTCAAAAAGCCGTTTGTGCCTGCATGATAAGGTGTTTGAGGAATGTTCGAATCCGGCAGTATCAGTGAAATCACCTGCTTCGGTTGCGAATATCAGCCTGATTTTTCGCTGTACTTAAGAAGTCATAATAAAAACAACGAATCAGGAAGTGAAATACAGACAAAAACAACATAAAATCCCTGGAACAGATGTTGCTTTTTGTTGACTGTGACAGTCGTCTGCGGTATAATGGATTCATATGAAAACATGGAAATAACTGCATTTTTTATCCATGAGAAAGGAGTAACATGGAAAAATTTCAAACATCAGATATTCCAAAGTCTCC
>CAVCYJ010000045.1:0-16467 GCA_963605995.1 Holdemanella biformis
TGGTTTTCTGCCTGTGCAGGCTCTGTCTTTTCTGATATAATAAAATTTGTTGTAACTATTCAGCAGTCTACTATTCCGCGAGGTGTTTTGGCATGAAAATGCCAAAATCCCGAGACATACAAGTCAAAATCCCATCGCCGCAGGCGATTTTCAATGGATTTTGACTCGTAACTGTGAAGGTACTGAACAGTTACAATTTGTTGTAATCACGACTACTCATATTAAGAAGCTTCTGCCAGAATACAAGACAACAGATTTTATTTTTAAAGAGGTTATATATTTATGATATTATACCATATATCTGCAAAAAAAATAATAAAGCACTGTACTTTTTCCATATTTACAGTGGCTCTTATACTATCTTCAGCAGCTTTTTCCGGATGTTCTCTGAAGGCTGATACTGCTGAAAACGCTGATACAAAATCGCAGGAACCTATTTCTACCACTGCGGTCAAACTGAATACTGCCGTTACTGTTACTATTTATGATTCCCAGGACAGAAATCTGCTCACAGAATGCATGAATCTATGTGATAAATATGAAAAAATCTTCAGCCGTACTGCCAGTGACAGCGAACTGTATCAGCTAAATCACAGGGAACTTACGCCTGTAGCCGGAACTACGGATACCTATCAGGTATCAGCTTCTCTGGCTGAGCTGGTCCGTAAAGGTCTGTATTATTCCGAGTTGTCTGACGGTGCTTTTGATATCGCGATCGAACCGCTGACTTCTCTCTGGGATTTTACCGCTGAAGATCCACAGGTGCCAAAAGACAGCCTGATCCAGGATGCGATATCAAAATGTGATTACCATAATATTTCTGTCAGTGATGAAAATACGAATGATACCACCACAGACGACGGCAGGGCAAATAACAGTGATACAGACAATAACAATGCAAACAGTAATCAGATCACACTGAAAACCACCGATACCGCCATCGAACTTGGCGCGATCGCGAAAGGATATATCGCAGACCGTCTGAAAGATTATCTGCTTTCTCAGAATGTAAAAAGCGCGATCATCAATCTGGGTGGAAATGTTCTCTGTATTGGCGGAAAACCGGATGGTTCTTCATTTAAGATCGGGATTCAGAAGCCATTTGCAGACCGCAGCGAGACGATCGCCGTTATGGATATTAAAGATAAATCCGTGGTTTCTTCCGGGATTTATGAGAGATGCTTTGAGCAGGACGGAACCTTATATCACCATCTGCTGAATCCTGAGACCGGATATCCATATGATAACGGACTGATCGCAGTTACGATTATTTCTGACGAATCAGTAGATGGCGATGCATTAAGTACTACCTGTTTTGCGCTTGGACTTGAAGATGGCATGAAGCTGGCAGAGTCCCTGGATGATGTGCAGGCATTCTTTGTAACCTCCGATTATGAGATTCATTATACAAAAGATTTTCAGAAAGAGATTACCGTTACTGAAACTGAATAATCGCCGGAGGGATACATTTATGATCATCCCCAGATTCCGCTTCTCTGCTCTTCCAGATGATCCAGGATATAATTGTAAATGTCTATAGACACACTGTCCGGATAGTGGGTTCCATCCACAGTTGAAAAGCCGTCAGATACCAGATGAGAATAGACATCTATGTAAGTAACACCGCTGAGATTTGCCTGCATTGCTGCATTAAAGCTCTCAATCTCAGCATTGCTGCAATAAGGATCATTCTGTACCGGGCCTACGGACACAAAATAGGTCTGGGCTCCTTTTGCAGACCACTCAACAGCCTTGGAGTTAATATAACTGATATAATTATTTACCTGATAAAGATCATTAACTCCCATCAGGATGATCACGGCTGTGTTGTCTTCTATCTGATCTTCTACCTGCGGCACACCTGTGGATACCATCCAGTCATACCCCATGGATGAAAGACAGGACCAGACACTGTCATCATTTACCGCGTCTCTGATGCCTTCTGTTCTGGAATCTCCAATGAATACAAGTTTATCTGCGGAGATTGTGTCCGGATGGTCCGGTTTGCTCAGAGTTCCCTGATCTCCGGTCTGCTCTGTCGGTGTCACTGTCGGTTCTGGTGTCACTGTCGGTTCTGGTGTCGCTGTCGGCTCTGGTGTCGCTGTTGGTGTTGCTGTCGGTGTCACCGTCCGTGAAGCCGGTGCCGGAGGACCGGCCACTTCAGCTGCCTGAACACCCGAAAATATACAGGCAGTCACAATGCCTGTTGTTAAAATGATCGCTCTGATACTATGTTTTTTCGTAATTATCACTTCCCTTCACACAGGTCAAAGATAAAATCATCCGCTTCACCGCCTGTTCACTCTGTTCCCGTTAATCCTGCAAAGGCTGCTACATACCCGGCAGCATATCCGGCCATGAAAGGATCTCTCTGGAAATGATATCTTCGTAATCTCCCTCAATGTCCTGACTTCTGCCTGCTTCAAATACGTTCGTCTCGGCTCCCCAGACACGATCCTCATATTCCCATACATGGAATTTCAGTCCCCGGAACATGAAATCCAGACTCCCGCATCCGTTCTCTTCCGTATACTCATACTTTATATTTTTTGTCTTCAGCGCTTCCTGTACCTGTTCTAACCGCATATGAAATACCTCCTGTTAATCTGTCAGTTTCCAGGTCTCCACCCACTGCTTATTGCTTATTGCAATTGAAACAGGGGACTTACCTGATTCGAGTCAGGCGGATAAAATCATCCGCTTCGCTACTTGCGCATACCCCAATATACCTGTAAGTATACCACATGCTGCATGATAATGTGTAATTGCCGGTTATTTTGCATTATTTTTCACCGGAATTGCCAGGATAATGATCGTGGCAATTACAAATAAGGTTCCGATCAGATCCGTAACTGTAAAGCTGACTTTCATCCACACTGCAGTCAGGATCATGGATGCCACCGGCTCTACACAGGCAAAAAGGCCGGCCTTTACAGAACCTATCATTTTCACCCCCGTCAGATACAGGGAAAATCCTGCCATAGTACCAAAAAGTATGATAAAAGCAAGCGTCATAAATGTTTCCCCGTCAAAAATCACCTGGTAATTCCATGGACGAAAAGCTGCCATAAGAACTATACCGCCGATCAGCATCCCCCATGCCAGCACCAGCGGTGTGTCAAACTGTTTCTGCAGGCTGGCAGGTTTTACTGTGTATATTACTATGGAAACTGCCGAAATCAGCCCCATGATCAGGGCTTTCTGAGACAGTGCCAGCGTAGTAGGATTGCCATGGGTTGCGATCAGAAAAATACCCATTACCGCGAGAACCACTCCCAGAACTTCCTTCTTTTCAGGAAGCCGTCTGGTCTGAAAACATACCCATATAACGATCAATGCAGGTCCAAGATACTGAATAACCGTAGCCGTTCCCGCATTTGACCACTCTATCGTCTGAAAATAACTGTACTGACACAACATCATTCCCGCCAGCCCATAAATAATGATATCTGTCCGGTTCTTTCTGATCCGCCAGATATCAAATGCCTTTCTCCTGTCTTTGATAAAATAATAGCACAACAGCAGACAGCCCGCTGTCAGCAGACGTATCGGAACCAGCCAGGAGGCAGTTACTTCTTTATTCTGAAACAGGAACTGTCCGCATACACCGGAAATTCCCCACAGGATTCCTCCCGCGATCGTCAGAAACGTCCCGACTATTGTTTCTTTCTTCTTGTCTGATTTTCTTTCATCCTTTTCCTGCATATTAGAATATCTTTCCTATCTGTGTTATTATGCCTGGAAATACCATATTCCGGTCACACAGCTGAGTATAATCCGCGACAATAAAACCTGTCAAGAATAATAAAATGCCGCAGAAACTCTTTTTTTGTCTCTGCGGCGTTTTATCAGGTCAAGCGGATAAAATCATCCGCTTCGCTACTTGCCTGATCTGGTTAAATATAATTTCCATCCTGCGCATTCTGCACTGCAAATGCTGATTTCTTCTTCACAAAATCAATCGCATCTTTGACTGTGATTCCCTCGATCTGCCAGTCTGTATAGAAACCATCCAGGTCTTTAAGTGTCTCATCTTTGGCTGTATCTTCATCAAGGACAAGAAGTACGATCAGTCCGGCTGCTTTGAGGTGACGGACAGTCTCTGCATAGTTTTCGCCCGCTGCCGGATGATACAGATAAGTATGTCTTCCGAGAACTGTCAGGCCTTTTTCTACCTGTTCTGCAAAATCAGGAGTGATTCCTTCTTTGCCGATCGGGAATTCTACAACTACGGGTGTCTGGCCCTTGAGTCCTGCACGAACCTGCTCGTCTACTTTACCGATCTGGGATTTGTCCTGAGAAACAAGAGTCTTTCTCACAACACCGCAGGCAGATGTCATATTTGTGACACGGTCGATAAGGATCAGCTCTCCCAGCGTTCTGTGTTTGTCAAACTCATCCACTACAATTTTCTCAGAAAATTCCAGCGTACAGGAAGCAATTTCATTTTTCTTTAACGTATAGGCATTTTTCTTTTCGCCTGTATTTACATCTACGGAATAGTTGATCTTTGTAACAAGGCCCGGGATCATCTTTGTCCCGATCTTTACAAAGAAGTTCTTGCCGTCCGTAAGCGCATTATCATCCATCCAGAGGATGTCTGCTTCCACTGAATCTGTAAGGACTGCACCGGATCCGACAGTGAGCACACATCCACGGGAAACGTCCACTTCTCTGTCAAGCTGGATGGTTACAGGCTGTCCCTGTACCGCTTCCGGAACTTCTCTGTCACCGACAAGAATGCTCTTTACATGTGCTTCTTCTTTACTCGGAAGAGTTGTCACAAGATCACCGACTTTAATGGAGCCATTCTCGATCTGTCCCTGGAATCCGCGGAACTCATGGTTTGGTCTGCAGACTCTCTGCACCGGCATATAGAAACCTTTTTCTGTATCTTCTTTGATATCTACGGTTTCCAGATGTGTAAGAAGAGCTTCCCCTGTATACCACGGCATATTGTCGGATTTGGCTGTAACATTGTCACCCTCTGTAGCAGATACAGGAATGATAGTTACATTCTCAAGCTTCAGCTCTTCGATCAGACCCGCGATCTGGTTCTCGATCTCACGGAAACGTTTTTCATCATATCCGATCAGATCCATTTTGTTTACTGCGAATACAAAATAGCGGATTCCCATCAGTGCACAGATCCTTGCGTGACGTCTTGTCTGCACCAGTACTCCCTGAGAAGCATCTACAAGGATAACTGCCAGATCTGCGAAAGATGCGCCGACTGCCATGTTTCTGGTATATTCTTCATGGCCCGGTGTGTCAGCTACGATAAAGCTGCGGTTATCTGTTGTAAAATAGCGGTATGCAACGTCGATAGTGATACCCTGTTCACGTTCTGCCATCAGACCGTCCAGAAGAAGAGAATAGTCAATGGCACCGCCTCTGCTTCCTACTTTTGAATCCAGTTCCAGGGCTTTCTCCTGATCTGCATAGAGAAGCTTTGCATCGTAAAGAATATGTCCGATCAGAGTGGATTTTCCATCATCCACACTTCCGCAGGTAATAAATTTCAATAATCCTTTCATCCTAGAAATACCCCTCTCTCTTTCTTCTCTCCATGCTGCCTGCTGCCTCGTGGTCGATCACACGGCTGGTACGTTCGGAGGAAACAGCACTTAATGTCTCGTCAATGATCTCGTCCAGTGTATCTGCTTCAGACTCAATACCACCTGTAAGCGGATAGCATCCAAGGGTACGGAATCTGACTTTCTTATTCTCGATCTTTTCGCCCGGACGGAGCTTCAATCTGTCATCATCTACCATGATAATGTTGCCGTCCCTGTAGATGACCGGTCTTTCTTTTGCAAAATATAATGGCACGATTTCAATGTTTTCACGCTGGATATACTGCCAGATATCCTTCTCTGTCCAGTTGGAGATCGGGAAAACTCTCATACTTTCACCCTTCTGGATCTTAGTATTGTAGAGCTTCCACATTTCCGGACGCTGGTTCTTCGGATCCCATGCCTGAGCTGAGTTACGGAAAGAAAAGATTCTTTCTTTTGCTCTGGATTTCTCCTCGTCACGACGGCCGCCGCCGAATGCTGCTGTAAATCCATATTTGGTAAGTGCCTGTTTTAATGCCTGGGTTTTCATGATATCTGTGTATGCAGAACCATTGTCAAATGGATTGATCCCGGCTTTTACACCTTCTTCGTTGGTATAGACCAGCATATCAATTCCGTTTTCTTTTGCGATCCTGTCACGGAACTCGATCATCTCACGGAATTTCCATGTCGTGTCAATGTGCATAAAAGGAAACGGCGGTTTCTCCGGATAGAATGCCTTCAGCGCCAGATGGAGCATAACGGAGCTGTCCTTTCCTATAGAATAGAGCATAACCGGCTTTTCACACTCGGCTGCTACTTCCCGCATAATATAAATTGCTTCTGCTTCAAGCTCATCAAGATGAGATAAGTTACTCATTGCATTATCCTCCTCTGTTTGTTTATGTACTCTATCGCCATACTACATCAGTATTTGTTAGCGTCTTTTTTATTGACCTGTATGGTAATCTTCGTGCCGTCCGGCTTCTCTACTGTCCAGGTAGAAATATCAGGCTTTTCTGACACAATCATGCTTGCACCTCTGCCTCCCACATCAGCCCCGAGGAAGAAGCGGATGGCATCCTGGCTGCATTCCTTGATGCAGGAAGTGCATCCCCAGCAGTCTCTTACCTGACGGATAAAAGCTTTGCCTTCTTTATCTTTTGTGATCAGGTTTCCGGGACAGGCTTCGATACATCTGCCACATCCTGCGCATTTGCTTTTCTGAATCCGAATGCTCATCTTTCACCTGCTCCTTTCGCTGCTGTTTCTTTTGTAATCAGATCACGGTACAGAATTTTGATCTCGCCGTTTTCCATGTGGGAGTTTACATATTTCATCCAGTCTTCACTCTGTTGCGGATAGTCTGTATTCTCTCCGAAGCTGTGCCATCTGGTTTCTTTTCTGGCTGCCAGATGTGCGATAACTGCACGACATACGATCAGCCGCTCACGAAGTTCATAGATCTGCATCAGCTCGTAAGTGTCGGCTGCTGCCAGTGTATCCACAACCGGGAGAAGTGCAGCGATCTTTTCATCTGCTTTTGCAAGACCGGTCTCGCTGTATCTGTAGTCTGTTCCGATTCCGCCTGCATACTGATCCATGATCTTCTGCATGGCTTCTTCAAGCTGTTCCGCATTCATCAGGGATTGACTGGCATTTAAGTGGGATTCGTATTCCGCTTTCCTGGCCGCTGCAATTGCAGATACAGCTTTGCCATCCTCTTCAGCCTTATCACTGCTGTTATTCAGATATTCCAGAATTGCTTCTGCCGCGATCTCACCTTCTGCCAGTGCGCCGGTCACATATTTCTGCGGGCATCCTCCGGCTACATCTCCGGCTGCATATAAGCCCTCGATCGTCGTCGCTCTGTTATTGTCCACCCAGTAGCCGCTGGCCGTATGACCGCCCACAATATATGGCTCTGTACCTTCGATCTCTACGTTTTCCTCGGATGGTCCCTTGCCTGCCTCCATCCATTTCAGCGTCTGGGAAGGTGCCATGTTCAGATAAGCTTTGTAAAGATCCTGTTCCTGCTCTTTGGAAATTCCTTCTGTCCTGAGATAACACGGGCCATTGCCTTCTCTGTTTTCCATCACTGTGCCGTAAACACGCTGAGAAGTCGTCAGGCCGTATTTTGTCTCATAAATATCACCATGTGCATTCACCTGTCTGGCGCCTACACCCTGGGCGATGGTTCCTGTCGGAGCAATGGTATCCTTGCATCTCAGTGCGATAAAACGCATTTCAAAAGTTGTCATTTCTGCCCCGGAAAGAAGTCCCATTGCGTATCCTGCACCAGTGTTAAACGGCGGATACCACATCTTATGTCTGGAAAATCCCGGGTTGTTCGGTCTGTAAAGCCCTGCCGCGCCGCCTGTTGCACAAAGAACCGCTTCTGCATCGATATCATAGAAGATATCTTCATTTATATTGAATCCCACAGCACCGGTGATCTTTCCGTTTTCTGTTTTATAATCTGTGATATTAACGTGATTGAGAACTGTCACGTTTTCCTGCTCAGCAGCTGCTTTTGCCAGGATTGGTTTCATGTTCTCACCATTGATCTTGATATTTCGGTTTCCTCTGGCAACATATTTGCCGTTTTCGTCCTTCAGGATGACCAGCCCCAGATCTTCCATTACCTTTGTCACATGATTTAATCTCTCTGACATAGTAAGGAGAAGGTCTTCCCTTACGATCCCATGGGCGTCCTTTTTTGCATAATCTACGTAATCCTGCGGCACTCTGCCCTCTGTAATGTATGCGTTTAATGCGTTGACACCTGCCGCCAGGCATCCGCTTCGCTTAATATTTGCTTTCTCTGCGATCAGGACTTTCTTTTCGCTTTTCTGACCGATCACATAGGCTGCAAAGCATCCCGCTGTACCGCCGCCGATGATCAGCACATCAGTTTTGATTCTCTCTGTTCTCATACTCTTTCCTCCGAAGGTATGTAATCTCTATATTCGTAACTGTTCAGTACCTTCACAGTTACGAGTCAAAATCCATTGAAAATCGCCTGCGGCGATGGGATTTTGACTTGTATGTCTCGGGATTTTGGCATATTCATGCCAAAACACCTCGCGGAATAGTAGACTGCTGAATAGTTACGTCTATTCTTCATTTTAGCACTAATCCGATTCCGTTGGATTAATGACAGGTAAAATTCAGGTAAATATATTATAAGTAATCAGATGATTACAAAGTCATCTCTTACAGCTTCATTCTCGATCAGCTGTACCGTGTCACCTTTCAGTGCAAGAATCCTGTACAGGAATACATTGACTGTTTCACCTTCACGGACATCGGCTTTCTCCAGGCTTCTTCTGGCTGTTACTACGGAATTGTTGACTCTCACCTGAAGTTCCAGGTTATCTCCCCTGAAGGAGACCCGTTCAACCACTCCCTGAGATACGGAAGTCCTGAACTTCTCCACCTCATCCAGTCTCGAAACCTTTACAAATTCCGGACGTACTATAATCTTATCTGCTCCATCCGCCTGTGTAAAGGTATGAAAATCATCCGCATTCTTTAATACCGATGGCTGTCCGAAGAAAGATGCGGTAAAAGCTGTCTCCGGGTTTCTGTAAACTTCTACCGGAGTTCCCTTCTGCTCGATCCGTCCCGCATTGGTGATGATGATCTCATCAGCTACCTCGATAGCCTCATCCTGGTCATGCGTAACGAAGATACTGGTGATTCCCAGCTTCTCGATCATTTCCTTTAACCAGCTTCGCAGTTCCTGGCGGATCTTTGCATCGATTGCCGCGAACGGCTCATCCAGAAGCAGCACCTGCGGATTCGGGGCAAGGGCTCTTGCAAATGCCACCCTCTGTCTCTGTCCGCCGGAAAGCTGGCTTGGATATCTTTTTTCCAGTCCTTCCAGACCTACCAGCTTTATCAGTTCCCTGACTCTGGTATCAATTGTCTTTTTGTCCACCTTCTGAACCTTCAGGCCGAATGCCACGTTATCATAAACGGTCATGTAACGGAACAGCGCATAATTCTGAAACACAAATCCGATCCCGCGTTCGCTCGCCGGCACATCATTGACTACTTTTCCATCAATAATGATCTCTCCGCTGTCCGGAGTTTCCAGACCTGCGATCATACGGAGAATGGTTGTTTTTCCGCTTCCGCTTGGCCCCAGCAGACCGATCAGTTTGCCCTTTTCGATTCCGAAATTCACATTCCTTGATGCCTGGTAGGAACCATAGGTTTTATTTATATTTTTTAACTCTACATACATATCAGGCTTCCTTCTTTCCTTTGTATTCGATCACGCTTCGGACCACCAGAATGATAACTGCCATGATCACCAGCAATGAAGATACGGCAAATGCCGGAACATACTGAAACTCGTTAAACAAAATTTCCACATGAAGAGGAAGTGTATTGGTCTTTCCTCTTAAATGTCCGGAAAGAACGGATACTGCTCCGAACTCTCCCATCGCCCTTGCCGTACAGAGTACGATACCATAAAGCAGAGCCCATTTAATATGAGGAAAAGTAATCTTCCAGAAGATCGTCCATCCGCCGGCTCCCATTAAAGCTGCGGCTTCTTCTTCGTCCGTTCCTTCTGCTTCCAGAACCGGAATCAGTTCTCTGGAAATAAAAGGAAAGGTTACAAATACAGTTGCAATGATAATTCCCGGTACGGAGAATACGACTTTAATCCCGAATTTCAAAAGGAAAAAGTAAACCGGGCTCTGTCGTCCGAAAATCAAAAGAAAGATCAGACCTGCAATGACCGGAGAGATCGTAACCGGAAGGTCGATCAGTGTAGTCAGCAGTTTCTTGCCCCTGAACTGAAACTTGGTCAGCGCCCAGGCTGCGAAGATACCAAAGATGGTATTAAAGATAACTGCAAAGAGTGTTGCCCTGACCGTAAGGAGCAATGCTTTGATCGTATATTCATCCGTCACAGCAGCAACATAAACCTTCCAGCCACTCCGGAATGCTTCCGTGATCACAGTGATCAGCGGAAGGAGGAGCATTACCGCCAGAAACAGCACGCTGATTCCGATCAGCAGCCATTTTGTAATTTTCTCTGAAGCCTTTCCCTTGTTGTCCATCAGGCATTTCCTCCTCTTAAGATTCTCGCATTTCTCTGCTGGATCACATTATTGAGAAACAGGATAAAAAATGAAACCGCCAGCATTACCAACGCGATCGCTGTTGCACTGGAATAATCAAATTCCTGAAGCTCCGACATAATGATCAGTGGTGTGATCTCTGTATAATATGGTTTATTTCCCGCGATAAATACGATGCTGCCGTATTCACCGAGACATCTGCCAAACGCCAGTCCCGTTCCCGCAAAGATCGCAGGTTTCAGTTCCGGAAAAATGATTTTCCAGAAGATAGTGGATTTCCTGGCTCCCAGTACTCCGGCTGCTTCACTGCAGGAATTATCCATTTTCTCCAGAACCGGCTGTACACTTCTTACAACAAACGGGATTCCAACGAAAATCATCGCTACCGTGATACCGATTCTTGTATATGCGATCTTGATACCGAATCTGGCAAAGAAGCTTCCTACCAGACCGGAATCAGAAGTTAAGGATGTAAGTGCGATACCGGCTACCGCAGTCGGGAGTGCGAAAGGAAGCTCGATCATTCCATCCATAATGCGTTTACCCGGAAATTCGTATTTCACCAGAACCCATGCAAGGATGGTTCCCATAATCCCATTAATGACTGCTGCCGCAAATGCAGATATAAAACTGGTGTAAAAAGATGCCAGCACTCTGGCTCTTGTAATAGTTTCAATGAAATCTTTAAAGCTGAGCTTCGCGGTGTAGATCACCAGACTGGCAAGCGGGATCAGAACTACCAGACTTAATATGGAAATGGTAATCCCCATGGAGAGTCCGAATCCTGGAATCACCGGTTTATTTCTTTTTTTCATAATCAATTACCACCTCTCTCGTCCCGTATATTCCGGTCATGTTGCCTTCGTGTTATCTCTCATAAATCTCATCAAAGATTCCGCCGTCTGCAAAATGCTTCTTCTGCACTTCATCCCATCCGCCGTATTCGCTGATATTCACCAGATTTACGCTCAGATCAAACACATCACTGTACTCCTTCAGGATTTTCTCATTGGTCGGACGGAAGTAATTCTCTGCTTCAATCTCCTGTGCTTCATCAGAATACAGATAGTTTAAATACTCGGTTGCCACTTCTCTTGTACCTCTGTAATCCACTACTTCATCCACTACCGCCACGGTCGGCTGTGCGAGAATGCTGACGCTCGGAGTAACGATCTCATATTCATCCGGATAGTCACGCATGGAAAGATAAGCTTCGTTTTCCCAGGCTACCAGCACATCACCCTGTCCGTTCTCCACAAATGAGGTAGTTGCGCCTCTTGCCCCGGAGTCCAGCACTACTACATTCTGATAGAGCTTTTTGATGAAATCTTTCATCTGTGTCTCATCGCCGCCATATTTCTTATCTGCATAAGCCCATGCCGCCATGTAGTTCCATCTGGCCCCGCCGGAGGTCTTCGGGTTTGGTGTCACCACTCCTACGCCATCCTTTGTAAGGTCGTCCCAGTCCTGAATATTCTTCGGATTTCCTTTCCTGACCAGAAATACGATCGTCGAGGTATATGGAGAACTGTCATTGTCAAAGTTGTCTGTCCATCCAGCCTTGATCAGCCCCGCGTTTTCAATGGATTCAATATCATACTCCAGTGCCAGTGTCACTACATCTGCATCCAGTCCGTTGGCTACCTCAAGTGCCTGTTTCCCGGAACCGCCGTGAGACTGTGTGATCTCCACATCCTCTCCGGTTTTCTCCTTCCAGTGCTCTTCAAATATTTTGTTGTACTGTTCAAACATTTCTCTGGTTGGGTCATAGGAAACATTTGTGATGGACACGGTTTTTCCAAATGCCTGTACCGGTGTCAATGCCAGTACCGCTGCCAGACCAAATGCAAATATCTTTTTTATCATGTTTCGTTTCGTCTCCTGAAGTTGTTACAGTAATACAAGCACTTCTTTCTCTGATTCTGTTCCTTCTATATGGAAGGAATTCAGAACCGGGTTCTCATTATCCATGAGAGAAAGAATCATATAGCTTGCTGTGCTGTCGTAGGCCAGTCTCTTATCTTCCTCGGATGGTCTCGACGGGCTTTCCGGATGGGAGTGCCAGTTTCCAAGAGGTACCAGACCGTTGGCGCGCATATCTTTTACCGCCGCAAGCTGTTCCTTCGGATCCAGTGAGAAGTGCTCGTTGGAATGATCAATATTTGTCAGACAGTAAACCTTCTCGATGGATTTGTCATTGCCGTCTTTTTTTCCGGCGATCAGCCCGCAGGCTTCTTCCGGAAGATTTTCTCTGGCGTGTTTTAAGATTATTTCATAGTCATTTTTTGACATTGTGATCATGGTTTTTTTGCTCCTTTACATTGGAATGTACTCTCGGATGAGATTAGATTCCGTCACATTCCGCCTGCTCGTAGTCGATCAGTTCTGTGATCGTCGGATGCTCTCCGCAGACCGGACAGCTCTTTACGTGTTTCGGAAGCTTAATCTTGCGGAATTCCATAGTCAGCGCATCGTATGTAAGCAGGGATCCTGTAAGAAGATCACCGACTCCCAGAATATATTTGATGGCTTCCATTGCCTGAAGGCTTCCGATCACACCGCCCATTGCTCCGATCACACCTGCCTGCTTACAGGTAGGTACCGCATCCTTTGGCGGCGGATCCTTGAAGATACATCTGTAACATGGTCCTTCTCCCGGAACATATGTCATCAGCTGGCCTTTGAAACGGATGATTCCCGCATGGGAAAATGGTTTCTTCGCCATAACGCAGGCGTCATTGATCAGGAATTTCGCCGGGAAGTTGTCAGTTCCGTCGATAATGAAATCATAATCTTTGATCAGATCCATGATACTCTCTGAATCTACGAATGTCTGATAAGTCTTTACAGTCACATCTGGATTGATGGCTTCCATGGATTCTTTTGCGGAAATTACCTTTGGTTTGCCGATATCTCTGGTTGCATGGATGACCTGACGCTGAAGATTGGAAAGGTCTACCTCATCTGCATCTGCGATTCCGATGGTTCCCACACCTGCTGCCGCAAGATAAAGGGCTGCCGGTGCTCCAAGTCCGCCTGCTCCGATGATCAGGACGCTGGAATTAAGAAGTTTTTTCTGTCCTTTTGCTCCGACCTCTTTCAGAATGATATGTCTGGAATAGCGTTCGAGCTGTTCGTTTGTGAATGCCACTATCTTCCACCTCCCATGAAGTACAGGAATTCAACGCTGTCGCCTTCTTTTAATGCATAGGTGTCAAATTCTTCTCTGTCGATAAAATCATCATTTACAGATACTGTTACGTACTGAGGAGTTTCTACATTCTCCTGTACGATCAGCTCTGAAACTGTGATTGCGTCTTTTACTTCTTTTTTATCTCCTGCTACTGTGATAACCATAACTTTTGCTCTCCATTTCTTTTATATTTTCTGTTATATGAAATTTCATTTCCTGAATCTGCTTCTCTGTCTGGTTCAGTTAGATATTCTTATCAATAATATCTTCCAGCTCTGCCGCTTTCCTGGCTCCTGTCAGTCGTTCGATCTGTTCTCCGTCTTTCAGGAAGATCAGCGTCGGTGCTGACATGACTTTGTATTCTTCCACAAGCTCCTGCTCATAAGCTACATTTATTTTTCCGATATAAATCTGATCTCCGTATTTCTCTTCCAGCTTTGCAAATACCGGAACCATTCGTTTACACGGTACGCAGCTGTCGGAATAGAAATCGATCAGTGTAAGTTTTCCAGCCTGGAAAGCTTTCTCCTTAAATGTTTCACTGTTTAATCTCTCTGCCATGATGTCTGCTCCTGTCAGTCTCCGACTTTTTTTACATAAAGTGTGTAGGTTCCGTCCTCGTTGTCGTCAAGTTTGAGGATCTGATGTCCTTCTTCCTTAATGCTTCGAGGTACGTTCTGTACCGGTTCACCGTCATTCATCCGGATGGATAAAACCTGTCCTTCATCCAGTTCTTCCAGCACTACCTTTGCCTTTACAAAAGTTACCGGGCACACAACATCAGTAATATCTACAGTATCATCAAATTTAATTTCACTCATTTTCATATGCCTCCAGGATTTCTTTATTAAATTCGTCCTCGCCTACGCGGTCGATCGTAAATTTCAGTCTCTCACCGGCTTTGGCATTCTTCTCGAAGAAGCTGATCGCCGCATCACAGACTTTCAGGAGTTTTTCGTGGTCTTCGATAAACGGGATCACTGTTTTTCCTTTGTTAATGTGGTTTCCGAAGATTCCTCCGAAAGAAACGATGTATCCGTGAGTATTGTCATAAGCGTCTGTCGGACAGGCTTTGGTGCAGCGTCCGCAGAAATTACATTTAGAAGAATCAACGGAGATTTTTCCATCTTCCAATGTGATGGCTCCTTCGCGGCAGGCTTTTACGCAGACACCACACTGGATACATTTGTCCTCCTGCCATGCTACCCTGATGCCACCCTTGATTCCTACATCGTTCTCTTCTGCTTTCAGGCAGTTGTTCTGGCATCCGGTAACGCCGAATTTAAATTTATGCGGAAGTTCGCGTCCGAAGTATCTCTCATCCAGCTCCTCTGCCAGTGCATAAGTATCGATACAGCCGCTCGGACAGATGGCTGCGCCCTGACAGGCTGTGATGGTACGAACTCGCGGTCCGCATACACCCGGAACTACATCTCCATCTGCAAGTGCTGCTTTCACTTCATCGATCTGATCCAATTTGATAAAAGGAATCTCCACACCCTGACGGGAAGTAAGATGTACATAGCCCTCACCATATTTCTCTGAAACCTCAGCTACCTTTGCAAGCTGTTTCGCATCCAGATGTCCGCCAACTACACGGATTCTTAATGAAAAATTGTTTTTCTGTTTCTGGCGCATGAATCCGCCTTTTTTTAATGCTGCATAATCTGCCATTTCTCTTTCCCTCCTGTCAGGATTTCGTTTTGCTTTCACTTTAATACATTAATCCGATGTGTATTTTCTACTTTTCATAGTTATTCTGTAGGTTTTCTATGATATTACACGAAATGACATTATTTGTCAATAGTGTATTAAATTAAATACAATATCGGATATCCGGGGGCAGGCCAGCTGTCAGGCGGATAAAAGCATCCAAAAAAGGACTATTGCTTCACGAATTTTCTTCGTTAAAACAATAGTCCCTATCAGAAATTTTTTAATCAGGTTTCAGCACAACAGCGGATATACTATTCACTTTTTTTCCATAGCTTTCCAATTGATGAAATATCCCCAGTACATATACGGTATTCTCACATATTTTAAAAATTATTACATAATCCATTTGCGGAATTAATGCTTCTCTGTAGTTCTTCCCTGCCAGATAATTATCTCTGCAAACTGCAAATTGATATGGATTCATTTCCATTCGTTCATATACTTCCTCGATCTCATCCAGCAAATGCTTTGCTGCCTGCTCATTTTTTAGTTTGTAAAGCAAATAGTAGACAATATTATCCAACAGTTCCTCTGTATGTTCAGTTATCACAAGATTATACTCCATACTTCGCTCTCATCCCCTGTAATGCAGCCTTTGCATCTTTTACTTTTCCGTCTCTAACTTCTTTTTCTGAGATTTCCAGATCTTTATATTTTAAATATTTGTGCATATTCTTTTCATAAGTTTCCATGCTCATGATAACCATATCTCCGTATCCGTTTTTTGTAATATAAACAGGTTCTTCAGATCTATGGCACATATCAGAAATCTCTGATGTTTTCTTTAAATCTCTAATTGGTATGATCTGCGGCATAATTCTTCCTCCTTTCCGTTTTTATTTGTACCATTATTGTACCATAATAATGATATTTTTCAATAGATTATAAAAAAGAATCCTGC
>CAVCYJ010000046.1:0-16460 GCA_963605995.1 Holdemanella biformis
AGGTGGAGGAGGTTCTTTACCCGGCTATGGAGGATTATGCCATTGATATCATGATCGGGAAGGGAGCATCTGCCAGATCTATCCGTCTGGACTTGCCGAAGTTTACTCTGGTAGGGGCTACGACAAGGGCAGGACTTCTGTCTGCACCGCTTCGCGACCGATTCGGGGTGATGCACCATCTGGAATTTTATACCCACGATGAATTACAGACGATCATTATCCGTTCGGCACAGGTTCTGGGTGTGGAGATCGATGAGAAGGGTGCGGCAGAGATCGCCAAGAGGTCGAGAGGAACACCGAGACTTGCCAACCGTCTGCTGAAGAGAGTGCGTGATTTCGCTCAGGTGAAATATGATGGCAGAATCACTTATGATGTAGCGTGTTTTGCACTGGATCTTCTGGAGGTAGATCAGTATGGACTTGACAAGATCGACCGGAGAATCTTGCAGACGATGATCGTGAATTTTCAGGGGGGACCGGTAGGTCTGGAGACGCTGGCAGCGGCGATCGGTGAAGATTCGGGTACTCTGGAGGATGTGTATGAGCCGTATCTGCTGCAGAACGGATTTCTGAACCGCACTCCGCGGGGACGTATGGCATCGGTGCTTGCATATGAGCATCTCGGATATCCGATGCCGGAGAAAAAATGAATTCAGGCCCGAAAAAATACAAAATTAAAACTTTTTTAAAAATTCCTATACATTTCGACCGCTTTCGAGTATAATGAAGTAGATATAGAGAAATTTCGACAGACTGGAAGACAGTTACGGATACTCTTAAATGAAAAGAGCAGAGATTTTGACATAGAATACGGATGACAGGATCATTGAAAATTGCTGCAGTATAGTAATAATTAAGATACAGGAGGCTCGTAGGATGGCGGTCAAAAATACAGCAAAGGTAATCATAGGAGGGAAGATTATTACGCTGGGAGGTTATGAATCGGAAGAGTATTTCCAGAAAGTAGCATCCTATATAAATAAAAAGATGGATGAATTAAGTGATATGCCGGGTTACAGCAGACAGCCGATGGAAACCAAGCATACACTTCTCAGCCTGAATATCACAGATGATTATTTTAAGGCAAAGAAACAGGCAGAGGTTTTCGAACAGGATCTGCAGCAGAAGGATCAGGAGATGTATGATCTGAAGCATGAACTGATTTCTCTTCGTATGCAGATTGAAGAGGCACAGAAGAGGGAGAATGATCTGATCGAACAGAAGAACCTTCTGACAGGAAAGAACGAAGAACTGGAAAAGCAGAATCAGGAGCTGGATAAACAGATAGATGAACTGCTGAAATGATAAGAGGGGGGATTGCTTCGGTGATTTCCCCTTTGTGATTTTATCCGCTTGATATGAGAGGTATATAAGTGAGAAGAGATGAGATAGAACTTCTGGCACCTGCCGGTTCCTATGAAGGATTTGAGGCGGCCCTTGGTGCCGGGGCAGATGCCGTTTATGTGGGCGGCGCGGCATTTGGAGCGAGAGCATATGCAAAGAATTTCGGAGAGGAGGAACTTCTCCGGGCGATTGATACGGCCCATATTCATGGAAAGAAATTATATCTGACGGTGAATACACTTCTGAAGAACAGAGAACTTTCGGAGCAGCTTTACGATTATCTGCTTCCATACTATAAGGAAGGGCTGGATGCAGTGATCGTCCAAGATATGGGTGTGTTTACGGCGATCAGAGGGTGGTTTCCCGGAATGCATATTCATGCGAGTACACAGATGACTGTGACAGGTCCGGAGGGAATGAGGTTTCTGGAGGAACAGGGCGCTTCCCGTGTGGTGACGGCCAGAGAACTTTCACTGGATGAGATCAGAAGGATGCACCAGACAAGCCCGATAGAGATTGAGTCGTTTGTTCACGGCGCATTGTGCTACAGCTATTCCGGGCAATGTCTGATGAGCAGTATCCTGGGAGGGAGGAGCGGAAACAGAGGACGATGTGCTCAGCCATGCCGCCTTCCTTATCAGACTGCGGTGTGCAGAGAAAATAAGGGCAGAGTCTCAGAACCGGGAAAAAGAAATTCAGGAAACAGAAAACAGGAAAGGCGAAAAGCGGAGAACAGAAATGCGGAAGAAGTATGTCCGCTGAGTCTTAAGGATATTTCTACAATCGAAATTCTGCCGCAGATCCTGGATGCAGGAGTTACCTCCCTTAAAATTGAGGGAAGAATGAAACAGCCCGGATATACTGCCGGAGTCACATCT
The DNA here is from genome assembly GCA_963605995.1 of Holdemanella biformis. Lineage (GTDB taxonomy): Bacteria > Bacillota > Clostridia > Lachnospirales > Lachnospiraceae > Blautia_A. The sequence continues at coordinate 2,223 of CAVCYJ010000046.1, forward strand.
GTATACAGGAAATATCTGGATCTCCTTTTTGAAAAAGGTGAGGAGAACTACAGAGTTGACGGAAAAGATAAAAAATACCTTCTGGATCTGTTTAACAGAGGCGGTTCCTGTACAGGATATTATCAGATGCAGAATGGACCGTCCATGATGGCATTTTCCAATGAGAAAAAGACCGGAGATGTTACTTATGTATTAAAGCAGAAAAAGGAAAAACTCCGGGGAAGCCTGAGTCTCTGTCCGGGAAGTCCGGTAATACTGACGGTATCCTGCAGAGGATTTTACGCGGCAGTATCGCTGGGTGAAGTGCAGCATGCTCAGAATCAGCCCCTGACAGAAGAGAGGGTGCGTGCGCAGCTCGAGAAGCTTGGAAATACTGCGTATGAGTGGGAGAGCCTGGATATCGAGATGGACGGCGACATTTTTGTCCCTATGAAGACACTGAACGAAGCCCGCAGACAGGCACTGGAAGCACTGGAAGAAGAGATGCTGAAGCCCAGCAGGAGGACGGCTGTGTGTGCGAGGCGAAAACCGGCTCCGGATAATCTCCGGTCAGCTTCAGGGGAGGCTTCGCATAAATCTCTTCCGATTTATGTTTCATGTGAAGAAAAAGAAACGGCACTTGCGTTATATAAAAGTGAAGGGCTGCAGGGAATGTATCTGTACGGGGATGCCATGGAAGAATGTCTTGATGAGGGTGTGCGCCGGGGAATGGAAATGTATCTGGCGATGCCGCATATTATGAGGAGAGAACTGCCGGAGGAAATGAACTGCCGGATCAGAGGCTGGCTGAACAGGGGAATGACAGGATTTCTGGTCAGGAATCTGGAGACTTTTGCAATCCTGAAGAAAGCCGGTCTGGCAGGGAAATGTGTACTGGATCACAGTATGTATACCTGGAATGATGAGGCGGAAGCATTCTGGGATGAGCAGAAAGTCCTGCGAAATACAGTGCCGCTGGAATTAAATGAGGGAGAAATACGCCACAGAAATAATCAGAACAGTGAAATGCTGATTTATGGATATCTCCCGCTTATGATTTCTGCCCAGTGTGTGCATAAGAATATCTGTGGGTGTAATCATAAAGAAGAGCGGGTAACGCTCAGGGACCGCTATGACAAGACATTTACGGCACAATGTATCTGTAACCCGTGGAAAACAGAAAATACAGACTTCTGTATTCCGTGCTATAATATCATTTACAACAGTATCCCCTATGGTCTGCTGAGGGAGAAGCCGCAGGTAGACAGGCTCGGTGTTTCTTCTCTGAGACTTGCTTTTACGGTTGAGAAACCGCGGGAAGCGTTGAAGATATATGAAGAATTCCGGGAGGTTTATCATAATAGCGGAAATCCTCCGAAGTGGGAGTACACAAAGGGACATTTTAAAAGAGGAGCCGAGTAAGGCATATGATTAATGTAATTGTAGAATTATCCAAATATGTGATACTTACCCTGATGGTGATTTATACTTTTCACTGTTTTTATCTGGTGAAACAGCAGGGAGAGGAAGAACGGAACGAATCACTGCGGCAGCAGCTGATGCTTATCTTTTTTATGGATTTCACTGCGTTTCTGGTTATCTACCTGAAGACCGGGAAGTTTCAGGTCATTCTGTTTTATGTGGAGATGATGGCATTTTTTGCGGGAATCCAGATCCTGTACAGGATTCTGTACAGAAAAGCATCTATTTTATTGCTGAATAATATGTGTATGCTTCTCAGTGTGGGATTTATCATGCTGTGCAGACTGGATGTGTCTACTGCTACCAGGCAGCTTATCATCGTGACCGGTGTGAATGTGGTGGCACTTGTGGTTCCTGTCCTGATCAGAAAGATGAAATTCCTCAAGGATCTGACCTGGCTGTATGCGGGGATTGGAATTGTTCTTCTGGCAGCAGTGCTTGTACTTGCACAGACAAGCTATGGGGCAAAGCTTTCCCTGATGGGCATCCAGCCTTCCGAGGCAATTAAGGTTACATTTGTATTCTTTATGGCAGCACTTCTGAGAAATAATGCTGATTTTTCGAAGGTGGTCCAGGCTACAGTGATAGCGGGACTGCATGTGGGGATTCTGGTTCTGTCGAGAGACCTTGGAAGTGCGGTGATCTTCTTCGCCGCTTATCTGGTGATGATCTATGTGGCATCCAAGAATGTGGGATATCTGGTGCTGGGGCTTGCGGGCGGTTCTGCAGGAGCAGTTGTTGCATATCATTTATTCGGGCATGTACGTCAGAGAGTGACTGCGTGGAAGGATCCCATGGCAGTATATCAGAACGAGGGTTATCAGATCGTCCAGTCACTGTTTGCGATCGGAACAGGCGGATGGTTTGGAATGGGTCTGTGTCAGGGCTCTCCGGAGAAGATACCGGTTGTTAAGAATGACTTTATATTCAGTGCTATCTGTGAGGAACTTGGCGGGATCTTTGCAATCTGCCTGATCCTTTTGTGCATGAGTTTTTTTCTGATGATCGTAAATATCGCACTTAAGATAAAGAAACCGTTTTATAAGCTGATAGCTCTCGGACTTGGCACAGAATATGCATTTCAGGTATTTCTGACTATTGGCGGTGCAACGAAATTTATTCCTATGACAGGAGTAACACTTCCGCTGGTCAGCTATGGAGGAAGTTCTGTTGCAAGTACGGTGCTGATGCTGGCGATCATTCAGGGACTGTATATTTTGAGAGAAGACGAGGACGAAGAAATTGAGAGATATCGAAGAAAGGAAGCGGCGCAAAGAACTCAGGAAGAGGCAGAAGCGCAAAGCTCAGGAAATTTCCAGTAAAAGAAGACCACGTAACCGGGAATATACACTGGTATCCGGATTTTTTGTGCTGATCTTTGTCAGTATGATCGGATACCTGGTTTATTTCAATTGTGTAAAGAGTGAAGATTTCATCAACAGTCCGTATAATACCAGACAGGATACATTCTCGGACAGGGTTGTACGTGGCAAGATCATATCAGCAGACGGACAGGTCCTTGCACAGACGAACGTCTATGAGGACGGAACCGAGGAACGTACTTATCCATATGCAAATATGTTTTCGCATGTGGTGGGATATGATACGAACGGTAAGAGCGGTCTGGAGTCGGAGGCGAACTTCCAGCTTCTGACTTCTCATGAATTCTTTTTAAATCAGATGAAAAATGAATTTAAAAATCAGAAAAATACCGGTGACTCTGTTGTGACTACGCTGAATGCAGATCTGCAGACTACTGCATACAGTGCACTGGGAGACCGGAGGGGAGCGGTAGTTGCCATAGAACCGTCTACCGGTAAAATTCTGGTAGAGCTGAGCAAGCCGGATTTTGACCCGAATACTATTGCAGACAACTGGGATACACTGGTCAATGATTCCAATGACAGCAGTCTGCTCAACAGAGCTACCAATGGGGCATATCCTCCGGGTTCTACATTTAAAGTGGTTACGGCCCTGGATTATTTCAGGACCAAGGGAAGCCTGGAAGGATTTTCCTATCTGTGTGAAGGCAGTATCACTACAGAGGATCATACGATCCGCTGCTACGGCGGAACTGTTCACGGGCAGGAGGATTTCTACAGTGCGTTTGCGAATTCCTGTAACAGTGCATTTGCGGAGATTGGAACTATAGTTGGAGGCAGTTCTCTGAGAAAGACGGCAGAGGAGCTTTTATTTAATAAGAGTCTGCCCCTTACTTCCTACAGAAAGAGCACTTTTTCACTGACCGGAAAATCTTCGGTTGCAGAAGTGATGCAGACTGCTATCGGTCAGGGCAATACACTGGTATCCCCGATGCACATGGCATTGATCACAAGCGCGATTGCAAATGGCGGTGAACTGATGCAGCCATATCTGATCGATTCAGTGGTCAGTTCAGATGGTGAGACTGTTGAAACAACACAGCCGGAGAGCTATAAACGTCTGATGAGTGAAAATGAGGCAAATATTCTCGGAAAACTGATGAAGGGTGTTGTGGAGAATGGAACGGCATCGGCTCTGAACGGAAGAGGATATACCGTGGCAGGAAAGACAGGATCAGCTGAATTTGATGAAAACGGCTCCAGCCATTCCTGGTTTATCGGATACTCCAATGTAGATGATCCTGACCTTGTGGTTGCCGTTATTGTTGAAAATGGCGGTACAGGAAGTGAAGCTGCGGTGCCGATCGCCGCTCAGATATTTGATGCGTATTACTATGATAATTAAGTGTTACTGTTCATTCTATTCTCAGTAACGTGACCGAAAATTCTTTCTTACTTTGCGGGTTGCGGGTTTGGTAAAAAAGAGGTATACTATATTCAGTTTATGAGCATGCAGCGAATGCGCATTGCGGATCTGCTGCATGTCTGCCACGCAAAACAGGAGGGATTGCATTATGATAGAAGCAACGAGCTGTGGCGGTGTGGTAATTCATCGGGGTAAGATTCTTACATTGTATAAATCTTACAGGAACCGTTATGAAGGCTGGGTATTACCGAAGGGAACCGTGGAGCCGGGAGAGACGCATGAACAGACGGCATTGCGGGAAGTGATGGAGGAAGCGGGTGTACGTGCGACCATTGTGAAATATGTCGGGAAGAGCCAATATAACTTTACCGTTCCGGAAGACGTAGTTTCAAAAGAGGTACACTGGTATCTGATGACTGCGGATAATTATCATAGTAAGCCCCAGAGAGAAGAGTTTTTTGTGGATTCCGGATATTATAAGTTTCATGAAATCTATCATCTGCTGAGATTTTCAAATGAGAAGCAGATCGTAGAGAGAGCATATCAGGAATATCTGGAGATGAGAAGCAACGGACTCTGGGGAAAACAGCATAGGTATTATTAATGTGGACAGGGCTGTGTTTTTTGACGCAGCCCGGTTTAATTTACAGAAAAAAAGGGTACACTTTAAAAATAAAGAAAGACCGGAAACGGGAGAGGATGCAGGATGCTGGTCTGGCAGGAGAATTTTATGACAGGGGAATCTGTAAGGAATCCCGGCAAAATCAAAAAGAAATTAAATGGGGGAAAGCTGGTACCGGGTATTTATCTTCTGACATTATCGGAGAATCCGTCGAATCTGCTGGATATCATTCCGGCTGCAATGCTGGTTCAGAGGAGTTTCTGTGGAATCTGTCCGAGGATCATAGGCATGGCGAAAGGGAAGGATGAGGCTCTGGAAATGGTTCGGAGTTTCATCGAGGAAATATATACAGAAACAGGTGCTTTTGCGATAGCTGAATATATAGAAAACAGGTGAGATATGTTACATATTTTGTGGATGATCTTTAAGTTTATACTGCTCCTGCTGGGGATTATACTGGGGCTGCTCCTGCTGACGCTCCTGCTCGTTTTGTTTTGCCCGGTAAGATACAGGGTGTCAGCTGTCAAACCGGAAGGCGGCTGGGAATTGGCAAAGGGAGAAGGTACTGTAAGCTGGCTGTTCCATCTGATTTCTCTGAGAGCCGGATGGCAGGAGCAGAAGCTGGAATTTACTTTCTGCCTGTTTGGGGTTCCGGTCGACAGACTGTTAAAGAAATGCCGTGTACGGCAGGAAAATGTACAGAAGAAAAACAGGTATCAGGACAGGGAGACAGGGAAGAAAACACAGGATAACAGAACAGTTCAGAAGAAAGAAGTAAAGAAAGAAGCAAAGAAGTCAGGAACAGATAAAGGAAAAACGGCTGCTGCTGAAGTCAGCAGACCAGGTTTGGATGATCAGGAAACACAAAAAACAAAAAAAGTTCAGCAGTCTGAAAATACTGTCAGACAGAAGCAGTTCCCGGGCAGGAAGATTCATGACAGGATCGTAAATGTGGTGAAAAGTATCCGGTCAGGGGTTTGTAAAATCCGCAGGACTTTTGGCAGGATCAGAAATCAGGCATCCTGGTGGAGAGCTTTTCTTGAGCATCCGAGGGTAAAAGCAGCCGGTATCCTTGTATGGAAACATGCAAAATTTCTGCTGAAGCATGTTTTTCCGACCCGGATAAAGGGACAGGTTACTTTTTCCTTTGAAGATCCTGCGCTGACAGGTATGGTGCTTGCTGTGCTTGGCATGACGATACCGTTTCATAAAAACCGAATACAGATAAATCCGCAGTTTGGCGGAATTAACTGTCTGCAGGGGGATATCAGTGCCAGAGGCAGGATCTACGGGTTTGTTTTTGCCCGGGCAGCATTGATCATTTATTTTGATAAAAATATAAAATATGTTATAAAACGTTGGAAAACCAGGAGGGCATGATTATGGCAAACGAAAATAATTTTAAAGAAACGGTAAATTCATTATTTAAAGGAATGGACAGCTTTATTTCTGCAAAAACAGTAGTGGGAGATGCGATCCATGTAGGCGATACGATCATCCTTCCGCTGATGGACGTATCCTTTGGTGTAGGAGCCGGTGCTTTTTCAGGAGAGAAAAAGGATAACGGCGGTGGTGGAATGGCCGGAAAAATGACTCCCTGTGCAGTGCTGGTCATTCAGAGTGGAACAACCAGACTGGTCAATGTGAAGAATCAGGACGGACTTACCAAGGTGCTTGACATGGTTCCGGATTTCGTGGACCGCTTCACTGCCTTTACATCCGGAAAGGGTGATGATGAACCGGTCAGTGAACCTGAAAAATAAAACCTCTGTACATTTCCGGGAGGCGTTCTGCATAAACTGTTAGTAAACCAATGAAGAGAAAAGGTGCAGGAGAATTGGAAAAGCTGATAGGTTTTATGCTGTTTTTCACGGGCTTTGGAATGGTGATCGGACTGTTGATCGCGGAGAACGTGATACTTGTAGTGGCGGCCGGGATTTTCCTGCTGCTGGGGTATCATCTTTTCTGCCATTAAAAGTGAAATATAGAAAATATAGAATATCGGGGCTGTCGCATTAACATGATCCCTGCAGAATGTAGTTGTCTATAACATCTGTTATACCTGCATTTTGCTGAGATCATGTTAATGTGACAGCCCCTGATGCTTCAGACCGCTGTGTGATATTCCGGCAGTAAAGTCCTGCCGGCGGAAATGCAAAAAAAAATACCCCTGCAAAAACAGGGGCAATGGTGTTATTATGCTCTTTCTACTTTACCGGATCTTAAGCAAGAAGTACATACATATGTTTTTCTAGCTCCGCCTTCAGCAGTCTTGATTTTAACGGATTTTACGTTAGATTTCCACATTTTATTGGATCTTCTATGTGAATGACTTACATTATTTCCGAAATGAGCAGCTTTCTCACAGATTGCACATTTAGCCATGATAGCACCTCCTTGACGCTTTATTGTTACTGTCTGCTGTGTGCATAGCGTCTGAACAGTAACCTTGTGTTCAACAGGCTTTATTTTAACAGATGAATTGTACTTTTGCAAGCAAAAAAAGGAAAAAACTCAAAAATTATATTTCTTTTTCGTTCAAAAGAGGTTATAATACATTTACATACAATAATCAGCATTGGAGGTAACCATATGAATGGACGTATAGATTCCGGATTGGGTCAGATCATAATTGACACAGATGTAATCACAACCTACGCGGGAAGCGTTGCAGTAGAGTGTTTCGGTATCGTGGGCATGGCAGCAGTCAGCATGAAAGACGGGCTGGTAAAGCTCCTTGGAAAGAACAGCCTGAAACATGGTATCAGTGTCAGAATTACAGAGGACAACAAAATCCGTCTGAATTTCCATGTAATAGTGGCATATGGCGTGAATATAAGTACAATTGCGGACAATCTTGTCAGCAATGTCAAATATAAGGTCGAAGCCTTTACAGGAATGGAGATTGATAAGATCGATATTTATGTAGAAGGTGTGCGGCCAATTGATTAGGATAGAGGAGGAACTTGTGGTGAATAATAAAACCATAGATGCCAGAATACTTTCCAGAATGTTTCTTGCAGGAGCCAAGAATCTGGAAGCTAAGAAGGAATGGATTAATGAACTGAATGTATTTCCGGTACCGGATGGAGATACCGGAACCAATATGACAATGACGATCATGGCTGCTGCCGCAGAGGTAGGAGCTCTCGGAGATACGGATATGGAGTCACTGGCTAAGGCAATCTCTTCCGGCTCTCTGCGCGGTGCAAGAGGTAATTCAGGTGTCATCCTTTCCCAGCTTCTGCGAGGCTTCACCAAGAGTGTTAAGAAGAGTCAGGAACTGGATGCACAGGCAATTGCCGCAGCCATGGAAAAAGGTGTGGAGACCGCGTACAAGGCAGTAATGAAACCGAAAGAGGGAACAATCCTTACCGTTGCAAAGGAAGCGGCTGCCCGGGCGGTTGAGATTGCAGAGACTTCAGAGGATCTGGATGCTTTTTTTCGGGATGTGATCGCACATGCGGAGGAAACTCTGGCGAAAACACCTGAAATGCTTCCTGTTCTGAAAGAAGCGGGAGTTGTAGACTCAGGCGGACAGGGACTTCTGGAAGTATATCACGGAGCATATGACGGATTCCTTGGAAAGAAGGTTGACTATACACAGTTTGACAGGGCAAAAGGTCCTGCAGTAACGAAGATAGATGCACAGACAGAAGCTGAGATCAGGTTCGGTTACTGTACGGAGTTTATTATCCTGCTGAATCAGCCGATGCCTGCGGAAACCGAACATGAATTCAAGAAATTTCTGATGTCCATTGGTGATTCCATTGTGCTTGTTGCAGATGAGGAGCTCGTAAAAGTACATGTTCATACAAACCATCCGGGACAGGCCATTGAGAAAGCTCTTACATTTGGTGCACTTTCCCGTATGAAGATCGACAACATGAGAGAAGAACATCAGGAGAAACTGATCAAAGATGCTGAGAAGCTGGCGAAAGAGCAGGAAGAGAAAGAGGTTGCAGCACAGCCGCAGAAGGAAGTTGGATTTATTTCCGTATCAGCAGGAAGCGGAATGACAGATATCTTTAAGGAACTGGGTGTGGATTACCTGATCGAAGGCGGTCAGACGATGAATCCGAGTACTGAAGATATGCTGAATGCCATCGCAAAGGTAAATGCAAAGACGATATATATCTTCCCGAATAACAAGAATATCGTTCTTGCAGCTAATCAGGCAAGAGATCTCACGGAGGACAAAGAAATCGTGGTTGTTCCGACAAAGACGGTTCCACAGGGAATTACGGCGATGATCAGCTACGTGCCTGAGAAAAACAGTGCCGAGAATACAGAGGCTATGCTTCAGGCAATCGAGCATGTGAAGACCGGACAGGTTACTTATGCAGTCAGAGATACCCGAATTGATGACAAGGAGATTCATGAGGGTGATATGATGGGTATCGGCGATCATGGTATCCTGGCAGTTGGCAGAAATCGTCTGGAGGTTACAGAGGCGACTGTTGCAGAGATGGTGGATGATGAGTCTGAGGTGATCAGTATTTATTATGGGGCTGATACAGACAAAGCTGAAGCTGAGAAGCTGGCAGCAGCACTTGAAGAAGCTTATCCGGATTGTGATGTAGAGCTGAATGTCGGCGGACAGCCGATATATTATTATATTATTTCTGTAGAATAACAGGAGCTTTGAGAGAGAGCGGCAAATAGTTAATGTGACGAAAACGGATATAGACCATGGAATGAAGGTGGGATATATTCGTTTTCGTGTTTTTAATAGAAAGGAATCGGTGATATATGTCGACACCTCTGCGAACTTTGAAGGGAGTAGGAGAAAAAACAGAAAAGTTGTTTGGGAAGATCGGTGTGACGGATGTGGAGTCCCTATTGAGTTATTATCCCCGTAATTATGATGCATATGAGGAACCGGTGGAGATTCAGTCGCTGGAGGAAGGTGCTGTTGTGGCAATTTCTGCAACGATCATAACGGGTGTGTATGTGAATCAGGTTCGTAATCTTCAGGTGATCACGACTACTGCGGCGGATTTTACCGGGAAGATTTCTGTTACATGGTTTAATGCGCCTTATCTGCGCTCTGCGATCAGAAAAGGCAGCAGATTTATTCTGAGAGGCCGTGTTGCCAGAAAGCAGGGAAAGCTTCAGATGGAGCATCCGGAGATTTTTACTCCTGCAGCTTATGAGGAAATCCTGCACAGCCTTCAGCCGGTTTATGGGTTGACGGCGGGACTTTCGAATAAGATGGTAGTGAAGCTGATCCGCCAGGTGCTGGATGGACAGACGCTTCAGATGGAATATCTGGCGGATGAATATAAGGAAAAATATCATCTGGCAGACCGGAATTTTGCAGTTTCTGCGATTCATTTTCCGAAGAAAATGCAGGAGCTGCTGTCTGCCAGGAGGCGTCTGGTATTTGATGAGTTTCTGTTGTTTATTCTTGCAGTGCAGATGCTGAAGGAGAAGACGGAGGAAGCACCGAATGCATTTCCCATGCATCCTGTGTGGACAACGGAGCAGATCATAGAGAATCTGCCTTATGATCTTACAAAAGCGCAGTTGAATGTCTGGCATGAGATTGAACGTGATCTGAGCGGGCAGGCACTGATGTCAAGACTGGTCCAGGGAGATGTGGGAAGCGGTAAGACAATCCTGGCATTTCTTGCGATGATCATGACTGCGGAGAATGGTTATCAGGCAGTGCTTATGGCACCTACAGAGGTTCTTGCCAGACAGCATTTTCAGGCAATGGAAAAACTGCTGAAGGAACAGGATGCTGATTTTTGCCATCCGGTTTTGCTGACAGGCTCAGACACTGCGAAGGAGAAAAGGGAAAAATATGCGCTGATCGCATCAAAGGAGGCAAACCTGGTGATAGGAACGCATGCTCTGATCCAGGAGAAGGTGCAGTATAATAACCTTGGACTGGTCATTACTGATGAACAGCATCGTTTTGGTGTGAAGCAGAGAGAAGCATTAACTACAATGGGAAATCCGCCTAATGTGATGGTGATGAGTGCGACTCCGATTCCCAGGACACTTGCGATCATTATTTATGGCGACCTGGATATTTCCGTGATTGATGAGCTTCCGGCACAGAGACTGCCGGTTAAGAACTGTGTGGTAGATACTTCCTACCGTCCGAAGGCATATTCTTTTATAGAAAAACAGATCCGTCAGGGACGGCAGGTTTATGTGATCTGTCCGATGGTGGAAGAAAGCGAAGGAATGGATGGCGAAAATGTGCTGGAATATACGATGAAACTGAGAAATATTTTTCCCGGGGAGATTAAAATAGAAGCGCTTCACGGCAAAATGAAAGCAAAGGAGAAGAATGCGATCATGGAGGCATTTGCATCCGGGGAAATTCAGATTCTGGTATCTACAACAGTTGTGGAGGTAGGGGTAAATGTACCGAATGCAACGGTGATGATGGTGGAGAATGCTGAACGTTTTGGACTGGCACAGCTTCATCAGCTCCGGGGCCGTGTGGGGCGTGGAGAGTATCAGTCATACTGTATCTTTATGCATGGCAGTGATGCGAAAAATACTTCGAAACGACTGGAAATACTGAGAAAATCCAATGATGGATTTTATATTGCGGGAGAAGATCTGAAGCTTCGGGGACCTGGTGATCTGTTTGGGATCAGACAGAGCGGACTGCTGGAATTTAAGCTGGGAGATATTTATCAGGATGCTGATATCCTGAAGGCTGCCAGTGAGACAGCGGCTGATATCCTTTCACTGGATGAGGATTTAAGCCTTCCGCAAAATCAGGAACTGCAGAGGAGACTGTCAGAATATATAAAGGGAGATCTGCAAAATCTTGGACTGTGATTATTGAAGGAGAATCTTCCGTGCTTCGGTTAATGTGTAATATTGCACAAAAAAGGACGGTAAAATGTAGACAGAAATGCTCCGGGTGTAGTTCTTTTCATGTGTGAAGGTAAAAGATATTGCAAAAGCAGAAGATTCGTAGTATTCTATTTCTGTAAAAGATATTTATACCTTGTAAGGAGGCTATCATATGGCAACAAAAAAAACTACAGCAGATCTCAACACATCCACTGCGAAAACAACCAAAGTTAAAGAGGCTCCTGCAAAGACAATTGCTGCAGAAGCAGCTGTAAAAAAAGAAGCTGACAAAAAAGAAACAGCAGTAATGGAACCGACAGTAAAAGAAGCTGCAGCCGGAGAAACAGATAAGATTTCAGAAGAACCTGTTAAGAAGGAAGCGGTTAAAACAACAGTAAAGAAGAAAACGACTTCCAGAAGAACGACAAAGAAAGCTGCTGAAAAGCCAGTTGAAGAACCGGTTAAAGCTACTGAAAAAGCGGTAACTGAGAAGAAAACAACTGTAAGAAGAACAGTTAAGAAAGAAGCAGCTGCTGAAGTATATGTTCAGTTCATGGGAAGAGAAGTGTATGCGAAAGACATTCTGGAAAATGTAAAGAAAATCTGGACAAAAGAAATGGGCAGAAAAGCGAAAGATATCAAAGATATCAAGATTTATATCAAACCGGAAGAATATAAGGCATACTATGTGATCAACGGTGATGTAACGGGTGCAGTCGGAATTTGATACATAACAGGAATACTCAGGTGATAAGACATATTCATCTGAGTTTTTTATATTACTCCATAATATTCCTGTTCATGTGAAAAATTCCAGTGTATTTTTCTCCGGTTTTCATATACTAGCATTGTAACATCATAACAATCAAGAGTGAAAACAACCAAGGAGGAAATTGATATGTCAAACACAAAATCTTCTAATCAGACAGCTGTACCGGAAGCAAAGGGTGCGTTAGACCGTTTCAAATTCGAGGTTGCGAATGAATTGGGTGTTCCGCTTACAGACGGATACAACGGAAACCTGACTTCCAGACAGAACGGATCAGTCGGCGGTTATATGGTCAAGAAAATAGTATCAGAACGACCCGTGGATAAAAAGGGCTTCAGATATTTCAGAGGTTGATTTTTTCGTACCAGAATTTCTATCTGTTATGGTGGACTATAATAATCATGACACATGGGAGTACATCAAGAGAAACTCACTTGGAGGGATGTATTCTTATACTCGCTTAGAGAGTGTCACTCCTTTCGTTGGGTTCTCCTGGTATTTACCTGTTATTTCTTTGGCAGGTGCACACTGGGAGGACTTATTGTAATGCTTGGAAATTTACAAATCTTTCGTTGCTATACTTTGAAAAAAGAGCTATACTTAAATTGAAAATTGTACTCAAAGGAGGGAAGGCTCTATGAGTGGAAGACAACTTGACATCGCTGATATGCAGTGCTGGGTATTTCGGATGGCTCAATCAAAATGGCAAATGTCATCCGGTGATTGCGCTGAACTATTCAAAAAGTATGGTATTCTTGGTTTTATCTCTGAATGTTATGATATTCTTCATTTAAATGGTTACTCCTGCGTGCTTTATGATGTGGAAACCTTGTTAAAGAATCGAGGTGTAAACGTATGATAGAATTACAAGATGACATCTTCTTATGAGCAAGCATACAGTTATGTTCAGCTTTCCGTTAGAAAAGCTATACGTATTGGCACTGTTCCAGAAGATTTCAATCCAGCGGATGGTCAGATATCTGTTTACAAATTCTATTATGATCCGAATATTCTGGCATACTGTTTTCAAGGAGCTTCTGTTGAATGACTCCATTTTGTAGCAGCAAACCGAAAAAAAGATTTGTTCCCACAACTTTTGAAAAAATATAGTACCATCGATATCATCGGCGGTAAAATTGCCGATGACCAGACAGCCCGTACCTTACAGCGTTATATTGGTGGAACTGACTTCGGCATTCCCGGAACATCAGAGGCTGATAAAATCACTATTGAAAAATTACTGCCCAATCGTTTGAAAGATCAGTTTTGCTTCCGCACTCAAGATGCTGTTGAACACCTCGAATTTATAAGGAGTGACCGTTATGGAGACATCAAACTATAATTTCACAGATTCACAAAAAGAAAGTTGTGCTGTTAGTCTTATGCGCGATGCAGTCGAAGTGCTTTCCTTACGTGATGGAATTACCTATGAAGACGCACTGCTTCGTTTCACAAGTTCAAAAGTATATGGAGCACTCTTCGACTATGATACCGGTATTTGGAGAGAAAGTCCGGATTATCTTTTGAATCTTTATGATTATTGCAATTCCAAAAAGACCATGTAAATAATTACGTTTTTCGCGTGTAGCACATAATTGTCTGAGATTTTTATTGAACTTTTCTGCTCATGTTAACTGTAGATGGAGTGGAAAAATATTCTAAGAACACACGGAATGCGTATTACACACAGGAATGGATTGTTGATAAAATAAAAGGGCAATTGCCTGAAGAGATTAAAGTATATAATTATGGTAAGCACTTAATTTTCAGGTATCACCAGAAAAATATCCGACTACTTTTCAGTAGTCGGAGT
>CAVCYJ010000047.1:0-16405 GCA_963605995.1 Holdemanella biformis
TATAAAAACTGAAAATTTGACACAAAAAAAGCAGGCTTTATGCGGCCTGCAAGGGTTTTTTAGTGTTGCCTAACTGTCAAACGTCCGCGTTGCAGGTATAGGCCCCTTATAGGGGCAGGATCAAACCACCAGTTGAACTGGTGGTTCATGACTTAGATCCCATATTAAAAGAGACCGTTGTCTCTTTTTTGTCTCTTTTACGTAAACCTTGTATTTCCAAGGCTTACACGCTATAATGAAAGCTATATAGAGACTATTATTATCAAAATAAGAGACATAATTGATCCGAAGAAATTTAAATGTTATTCCGTTCATGGGAGAAATCAGGGCAGTTCTGATACTATTATGAAGAAGATGATCGAAGCCCAGGAGAGACAGATGTCCGGCAACTCACAGGGCGGACAGCAGTACTAAAATATTGTAAGAGGAAAGTACGGCACAGAAGTCAGATTTAGTGTAACTGATGCCTGCAGTAAGATTTTCCGGAAATGATGTCGCTTTATTGCTGTATCATATGCTCATGATACCGTGGATAGAGCGGCATTATTTTTATATTTATGATTTGTGTTATCTGAAATCAGCGGTTTACATAGACTGATTACATCGTATATAATAAACAATACAGGCCAAAGCTGATTCTGCCGGAGCAGATTCGGGAATTTTGGATGTTAATATGAAAACCGGAGGAGAAATCAAATGAAAACGAAAAAACTTTTTATTGTCCCTGTGATATTCTTTATGATCATAGGCATGTGTGTGGCTACTGTCAGTGCGGCAAGTCTTGAAAAGGTAACCGGAGTCAAAGTTAAACAGGTATCTGATGAAAAAGTAAAGGTTACCTGGAGCACTCAATCGAAAGCGGAAGGATACGAAGTGTATCGGAAAACGGGTTCTGAAAAATTTAAAAAAATTAAGACGACCGGAAAGGTACAGAGTCTGACAGTTAAGGGAATGGATGTCGGAAAAACTTACTGTTTCCGTGTAAGGGCATATAGGAAATCTTCCGGCAAAAAGATTTACGGAAAATATTCTTCTTCTATCAAAATCGTTATGAAAAAGACTGCTGTGGAAACCAAAGTGTTTACTGTTTCGCCTAAATCAAATCCATACCAGAACAAGTACGTTGGTTCATATGGATTTACAGAGCAGACACGTGCATATTATGTTCTGCGTTCTTATCTGGAATATTTTGCGAATGCAGGAGGTGGAGAGCTGCATTTGAAGAAGGGTACTTATAATCTGTTATACTGTCTGTATATTCCGTCTAATACAACAATCGTGTTTGAGGATGGAGTCACAATTAAAAGAATGGACAAATCAGCATTGTTTACCCTTTGCAGCTACAATGATCTGCATACAGGAAAGAAATTCTATGGATATAACGGAGTGCATGATATCAGGCTGATTGGAAAAGGAACGGTTGTTTTTGATAAAGAGTATGGCGGAAATGCTGCTGTTCTTATGGGGCACACAAAAAATATCCTGATAGAAGGAATCACCTTTGCTCATATGTCTGATACATCATCACATTTCATTGAAATGGACGCTTCTTATAATGTGGAGATCCGCAACTGCACATTCAGGGATTCTACTTCATCAGGCAAAAAAGAAGCAATCAATCTGGATGTTCCTGATGCTGCAACCGGAGGATTTACCTGGGAAGGAAGCAGTATGGACAAGACCGCGAACGATACTATATATATCCATGATAATGTATTTAAAAACCTTACTGCCGGAGTAGGGACACATATGTATACTCCGGGACATCCACATAAAAATATCCGTATAGAAAATAACAGCTTCAGCGCATGCAGAACTTTTGCTGTAAGAGCCCAGAACTGGGAAGACTCCTGTATCCTCAATAATACTTTCTGTAATATCAGCGCGTCAGACGGATCTGCACTTGCCATAGATGCAAGAGGAATCAGCAATGTGATCGTTAAGGGGAATACGGTAACAAATTCTGATGCATTTATGAAGATCATAGTCAGCAGATATTCTGATGACACAATTGCTTCCAGACCGGGACTTGCCAGCTATGATCCGGTATATAATTCTGTTAATGAAGATGATGTAGTCTATAATACAGTGTCCGGTCTTAAAACGAGCTATGCTGTTTCCTATGTTAATACTACTTCACATCAGGGGACAACTACAAAATACTGGAATGCAAAAAAATAATATATTTTCCGGAACAGGATTCATCCCTGATACAACAGAAAACCTGCGGAAAATATTAACAAATTATGAATTGTGTATATTTTTCAACTTTTAATTGCGTTTTATTTAGTGCTTTGTTATAATTACTGTTAGGATTGCGAAATGTGGAAGAAAATTCGCAAAATAAATGGGAGAATCGGAAAGGAGAAACTATGAACTTAGGTATAATCGCACATAACAGCAAGAAAGTACTGATTGAAGATTTCTGTATCGCTTATAAGAACATACTGGCAAAACATGAGGTTTACGCGACAGGTACAACGGGACGGAGAATAGAAGAAGCGACAAGCCTTCATGTGCATAAATTCCTTGCCGGCAGCATCGGTGGAGACAAGCAGTTTATGGAAATGGTGGAACGCCAGGATCTGGATATGGTAATCCTGTTCTATAATCCGGTTATGATCGATCCGAAGGAACCGGATATCACAAGTATCGTAAGAAGATGTGATCAGTATAATATTCCTGTAGCGACGAATATTGCCACCGCAGAACTTCTTATTTTAGGACTTGCAAGAGGAGACCTGGATTGGAGACTGAATCTTAAATGAGAGTAATCGCAGGAAAAGCCAGAAGACTTAATTTAAAAACTGTTCCCGGAATGGAAACAAGACCAACTACCGACAGAATCAAAGAAACTCTGTTTAATATTTTACAGCCGGAACTTCCGGAATGCCGTTTTCTTGATCTTTTCTCAGGAAGCGGCGGGATTGGTATAGAAGCCTTAAGCAGAGGGGCTTCTCATGCAGTGTTCGTAGAAAAGAACCCAAAGGCATCTGCATGCATCAGGGAGAACCTTGCGTTTACAAAGCTGGCTGAAAACGGCGAACTGCTGAATATGGATGTGCTGCAGGCACTTCGCTCTCTGGAAGGCAAAGGTGCTTTTGACATTATTTTCATGGATCCGCCATATAATAATGAACTGGAACGTCAGGTGCTCGAATATCTCAGGAGCAGTACAGTTGCAGATGAGAATACACTGATCATCGTGGAGGCAGATCTCCGGACAGATTTCGGTTATGTGGAATCTCTTGGTTACAGACAGCTTCGTTCAAAAGAGTATAAAACTAATAAGCACGTATTTTTAGAACGTATATGAGAGTTGCTGTCTGCAGCAGGGAATATGTCCTGCTGTGTATGATGGCTGATTTTCTGTGCACATACACCAGAAGGAAAGAGAGAGTAAGAAATAAATGAAAACAGCAGTATATCCAGGCAGCTTTGATCCGGCTACGTATGGTCATCTCGATGTGATCCGAAGAGCATCTGTGTCTTTTGACAGGGTAGTAGTAGGGGTTTTGCACAATTCTTCAAAAAGTCCGTTGTTTTCTGTAGAAGAACGTGTTAATATATTGAAAAGGGCAACTCAGGATATTCCAAATGTCGAGGTGAAACCATTTGAGGGTCTGTCGGTGAATTTTGCCAGAGAGAACCATGCGCAGGTAATCGTGCGCGGACTCCGTGCTGTTACGGATTTTGAGTATGAGCTTCAGATGGCTCAGACGAACAGGGTACTCGCGCCGGATGTGGATACGGTATTTCTGGCGACCCGTCTGGAATATGCATATCTGAGTTCTACAATACTGAAAGAGATTGCCAATTTTGGCGGTGACCTGAGTGAATTTGCACCAGAGGAAATAACTGATGCGGTCATCAGCAAGCTGCAGCAAAAAGCAGAAGACAGATAAGTTATTGCTCCTGTGTATCCTGAAGCGCAACTGCTGAAGATGAAACGGACAGTAACGGAAATAGAGAAAATAAGGAGAGTATATACTATGAGCAGCAGAATTGAACAGATTATCGGTGAAATCGAGGAATATGTTGACAGCTGTAAGTTTCAGCCACTGTCGACTACCAAGATTGTTGTAAATAAAGAAGAAATCGAAGAACTTCTGAGAGAACTCCGCCTGAAAACTCCGGATGAGATTAAACGTTATCAGAAGATCATCAACAATAAAGATGCTATCCTTGAAGATGCACAGTCCAAAGCAGATGCACTGGTTGCAGATGCGCAGGCACGGGCTCAGGAGCTGGTGACACAGCATGAGATCATGCAGAAAGCATATGCGCAGGCAAATGATACTATTAATGCGGCAAACAAGCAGGCACAGGAGATTCTGGATTCTGCGACACAGGATGCAAACAGTATCCGTCTCAGTGCAATCACTTATACAGATGATATGATGGCAAATATCGGCAGTGTTCTCAATACGACACTGGAGGATGCCGGAGTGAAGTATAAATCATTTATTGATTCTCTGCAGAGCTGTCTTGATGTTGTTAATCATAATCGTCAGGAGCTTGCACCTCAGACTGCACAGGCTGCGGCTATAACAGGCTCTTATCACAGTGATGACAGCAGGGATGACGATGATGATGATCTGCTGGAGGATCTGGGAGAGAACTGATAGCATATTGCTGAACGGAGATTGCTGTAAATAAGATCTTATCGGGACCGGGAATAATTTTCCGGTCCCGATTTATATATGTCTCAAAAAACAGCAGAGGATTCCGGCAGAGAGCAATGCGCTCATACATTTGGATAATACATAGGGCAGCAGACTGAGGTCAGGGTGGAGGACACTTCTGGTCTGTGCAAGGATACAAAGACCGCCGGATGCAGTGGCGGCAACGGAAAGAGGAGCACAGACGAGGACAGGCAGTCCGGAGGATGCGATCAGAGATAGCCCTGTTGTGATTTCGGTAAATGCCAGAAACAGATATTGCCAGAAAACAGGAAATGGCTGATAATATCTGATGCATCCGGTAAGAATGGAAAAGAGCAGGATATATCCTCCGAGCCGGGTGATCGTTTCAAATCCATTCATAATAGAGATATCGAGGATGTTTTTGTGCGGAAATACACAGGTGGTTTCTTCAGGAACAGCAGTGGATATCTCGCAACTGTATCCGGGATTTCTGTATATGAAAAAACGGAAAAACAACATGCAGAGCAGATCGGAAATAAAGATACTGGCAAAAAGAAAGCGGACGGGAATGATATCCTTAAGGCAGGTTTTGCTCAGATAAGTGACGATAAAAGCAGGGCTGGGATTATTACAGAAGGTGGTAAGATACAGAGCTTCTTTTTTGCTGATCCGGTGAGCGGCATACAGGTCGGAAGTCAGCTTGGTACCTACAGGATAACCGCACATCATGCCAAGCAGAAATATATAGCCGCCCCAGCTGTTGACCCCGAGCAGGATGCGAAAAAAAGGTCCGAGTCCCGACAGTGGTTCAGAAATATTGTTGATATGTGTCAATATTCCTGTGAGAATGATAAAAGGAAGCAGCGCAGGGAGCAGCGTATTCAACCAGAGTGTCATTCCTGCTTTTGCACAGATCAGGCTTTCTGCCGGATGGAGCAGCAGGAAAATCAAAAGAGAAAAAACTGTAAAGGAAGAGAACAGATTTTTCAGACGTTGCCGGATAACAGGAGATAAAAATCTGTTTTTGCTGATAACAGGTTCCATAAATATTAACCACCTTACAGATTCTATGTGAAATTTATATGGCGTGAAACAGAAAAAAATACTACAGTCCTTGATAGGCTTCAGGCTGACATGCCGTGTAAAACAGCGGCAAATGAATAGCAGTTCTATATATTTTGATTTCTGCATATATTATATCAGAGAGGACAGAAACCGGTAATACGAATAGTTATCAAAAACTATTCATATTAGGGAGATATTTTTTTAAATCTATGCTATAATAACAAAATGTATGAAATGCAAGGAGCGAGAGAGAATGGAAATACAGTTATGGAGAAGCATTTTATGCCCGTATGAACTGGCTGTGAGAGAGCTGGAGGTTAAATTTAACCATATTATTGAGGAGTGTAAAGAGAATGACACTTATTGTCCGATCGAACAGGTTGAGGGCAGAGTGAAGAGTGTGAGCAGTATTCTTGAAAAAATGCAGCGCAAGCATATTCCAATGGAGAAGATGGAAGAGGAACTGGAAGATATTGCGGGAGTCCGTATCATCTGTCAGTTTGAAGAGGATATAGAAACTGTCGCTTCCATAATTCAGAAAAGAAGCGATATGATCATAAAAAGTGAGAAGAATTATCTGAAACATATTAAGCAGAGTGGTTACAGAAGTTATCATCTGATCATTTATTATACAGTGGATACGATCAGAGGTCCGAAGAAGCTTCAGGCGGAGATTCAGATCCGGACAATGGCAATGAATTTCTGGGCAACGATCGAGCATTCCCTGCAGTACAAATATAAGGGTGATATGCCGGAACATGTGGCAGAACGTCTGAGCAAGGCGGCCGATGCCATTAATGCCCTGGATCATGAAATGTCTTCTGTGCGCAATGAGATCATGGATGCACAGAATTCTTCCCAGATGCAGTCTAATCTGGTGAAGGATATCCTGATCAATATAGAGAATCTGTACAAGATTGCAAATAAACGGGAAATCATGAAGATTCAGGATGAGTTCCTGAGAGTATTCCGGACTAAAGATCTGCAGCAGCTGAAACGTTTCCACAGGCAGCTTGATATTATTTCAGAAGGATATCGTGCGCAGGCAGTATACCATCATGCACAGTAACTGCAGAGCAGAAATTCTGTGCGCAGCGGATGTATTGCCGGGTGTGGAAAGAACGGTAATAACAGGTTACATACGAGGAGAATAAATGCAGGATTTTTTACCGGTAACGAAGAAAGAAATGAAACAGAGAGGATGGGATCTGGTAGATTTTGTCTATATTTCAGGCGATGCCTATGTGGACCATCCTTCTTTTGGTACGGCGATCATCAGCAGACTGCTGGAGAGCCGGGGATATAAGGTGGGGATCATCAGTCAGCCGGATTGGAAAAAGAAAGAAAGTATCCAGACATTTGGAGAACCGCGGCTTGGATTTCTGGTGTCTGCGGGAAACATGGATTCCATGGTAAACCACTATACAGTATCCAGAAAACACAGGCAGAAAGATTCCTATTCACCTGGCGGGCAGATGGGACTGCGTCCTGACAGGGCGGTAATTGTATACAGCAATCTGATCCGCCAGACTTATAAAAAAACGCCCATTATTCTTGGAGGAATTGAAGCCAGCCTGAGACGACTGGCTCATTATGATTACTGGGAGAATAAAGTAAAGCACAGTGTGCTCCTGGATTCCGGTGCGGATCTGATCTCCTATGGAATGGGGGAACATTCTATCATTGAAATTGCAGAGGCATTGGACAGCGGGCTTCCTGTGGAGGAAATTACATTCATTGCGGGAACTGTGTTTAAATGCAAAGACCTGTCCAGGGTTTATGAACCGATCGTTCTGCCGTCCTATGAGGAAGTAAAAGAGGACAAACAGACTTACGCAGAAAGCTTCGCGGTTCAATATCAGAATACAGACCCGTTCAGTGCGAAACCGATGGCGGAATCTTATGGAACGAAAGGATACATTGTGCAGAATCCACCGGCAATGCCGCTTTCTCAGGAGGAGATGGATGATGTTTATGCACTTCCCTATAAAGAGAAAGCACATCCGATGTATGAAAAAATGGGCGGGATTCCGGCGCTGGAGGAAATTAAATTCAGTCTGACAAGCAACAGAGGGTGCTTCGGAGGCTGTAATTTCTGTGCGCTGACCTTTCATCAGGGAAGGATTCTCCAGACGAGAAGTCATGAATCTCTGATCGAAGAAGCAACAAGGATGACAAAAGATCCTGATTTCAAGGGATATATTCATGATGTAGGCGGGCCAACGGCAGATTTCAGACAGACTTCCTGTAAAAAACAGCTGACTAAGGGTGTCTGCAGAAACCGGCAGTGTCTGTTTCCGAATCCGTGTAAGAATCTGACGGTGGATCATACAGATTACGTGTCGCTGCTCAGAAAGCTGCGCGATATTCCGGGAGTTAAGAAAGTATTTATCCGTTCCGGTGTCCGTTTTGATTATGTGGTGGCAGACAGGGACAAAACCTTTCTGCGGGAGCTGGTAGAGCATCATGTCAGTGGGCAGCTTCGTGTCGCACCCGAGCATGTATCCGACCAGGTATTGAAATATATGGGAAAACCGGAGCACAGTGTCTATCAGCAATTTCTTAAGGAATATGATGATGCTAACAGAAAGACAGGCAAACAGCAGTATGCAGTGCCTTATTTTATGTCCTCCCATCCGGGATGCACAATGAAAGAGGCGGTAAAGCTTGCTGAATATGTCCGTGATCTTGGCTTTACACCGGAACAGGTGCAGGATTTTTATCCGACCCCATCCACGCTTTCTACCTGTATGTACTATACAGGAATACATCCTCTTACAGGGGAGAAGGTTTATGTCCCCAGAAACCCTCATGAAAAGGCGATCCAGAGAGCTCTGATGCAGTACAAGAATCCTGCAAACAGAGAACTGGTGCTGGAAGGTCTTAAAATGACCGGCAGAATGGATCTGGTGGGCTATGGACCCAAATGTCTGATACGGCCGGTCAGAGAAGGACATCCGGGAGGTATGAAGAAAAACACTTCTGTATCTGCAAAGAAAAGTCCGATACGAAATATACATAAGAAAGAATCCAACAGTTATCATAAGAAGAACAACAAAGGGGGACGCAAGTGACAGTAAAGAAAAAAAAGATACACAGTACAAAAAAAGTTCGAAAAGGTGATTTTGGATATTTTAAAAGTGAAAAGAAGCGCCGTCTGATCATCACGGCTATTCTTCTGGCAGTACCATTGTTTATTTTCTTTTCATCCTGGATTTATTTTGGGACGAGGATGACGATCTGGACAGTTGTGACTGTAGTTGGATGTCTTCCGGCATGTAAATCCATAGTCAGCCTGATCATGATCCTGAAATGCAGACCAATGGATCCGGCACTTTATCAGAAGATATGTGTTCATCAGGGAAAACTGGATATGGCATATGAGATGTATATGACCTTTTATGAAAAGAGCGCAGCGATCAATGCAGTGGCAGTGTGTGGAAATACCGTGGCGGCATACAGCAGTGATCCGAAAATCGATGTGCCTTTTATGGAAAGCAATGCGCAGAAGGTCATCCGCAAAAACGGTTATAAAGTCACAGTGAAAATTTTTACAGACTTACGTCCGTTTCTGGAACGTCTTGATTCCATGAATGCTCATAAGGAGAGTCTGGAAGAGGGAATCAGATTCACACCGAATGAGAAATATCCGGATCTCGACAGAAACGAACTGATCCGTCAGACAATTCTGGCTATCTGTCTGTAGGAATTATTGCAGTAAGCACTGTCACAGACAGGAGAGATATTATTAATGAAAGAATTTATCATAGGGGAAAATGAAGCCGGACAGCGTTTTGACAAATATCTGACCAAGCTTCTTAAGGAAGCCCCCAAAAGCTTCTTCTACAAAATGCTCCGCAAGAAAAATATTACGCTGAATGGCAGAAAAGCTACCGGAAATGAGAAACTCCTTAAGGGAGATGCCGTGAAACTGTTTCTCAGTGATGAAACTTTTGATAAATTTGCGGGAACGGAAAAGGTTGCCCGCGCCTGCTGCCATCTGGATATTGTATATGAAGATGCTGACATTGTAATCATAAATAAGCCGGCAGGAATGCTTTCTCAGCCGGCAGATGGTGATGAACCGTCCCTGGTGGAATATCTGATCGGCTATCTGCTGGAAAAGGGAGATCTCACAGAAGACCAGCTGAAAACCTTTAAGCCTTCTGTATGCAACCGCCTTGACCGCAATACCAGCGGAATGGTCTGCGCAGGTAAAAGTCTTGCCGGGCTGCAGTTCCTGTCCCGGATTTTTCATGACAGGACTCTTCATAAATATTATCTTTGTCTGGTGAAGGGTATACTCGATAAACCGGCTTATATCAGCGGCTATCTGCACAAGGATAAAAAGACGAACAAGGTAACTGTGAGCCATCAGGAAGTTTCAGGTTCCGTGCCGATTGAAACAGCTTACCGACCTCTGGGTAGCAGTAAAAAAATGACGCTTCTGGAGGTTGAACTGATTACCGGGCGCACTCATCAGATCCGTGCTCACCTTGCAGATATGGGGCATCCTTTGCTGGGTGATGCCAAGTACGGGGACAGGGAATTTAACAGGCAATATACCTGCTGCGGAGTAAAGCACCAGCTTCTGCATGCATACAGGCTGGAGATTCCGGAAACAGAGCAGATCTTTACTGCAGCAGTACCGGAGCTTTTTTTCAAAATCATCAAAGAAGAACGCCTGGAGGAGGTATACCATGAGAATCTGGAAAGAAGTATGGGACTATGCAAAGATGATCATTGCAGTGCTTCTGATCGTAACCGTCATAAATAATGTTATACTGATCAATGCGAAGATTCCATCTGAGTCGATGGAAAAGACTATCATGACCGGAGACCGTATCTTTGGTTTTCGTCTGGCATACGGAATTAATATGAATCTGTTCGGACATGAAATCTCGAAGAAAATAAAAGATCCGGAACGCTTTGATATCGTCATATTCAGATATCCGGATGATGAAAGCCAGCTCTTTATCAAGCGAGTCATCGGTCTGCCCGGAGAAAAAGTTCAGATCAAAGACGGCAAAGTCTATATCAACGATTCCGAAATTCCTCTGGACGACAGCTTCGTACCTGAAACACCAAAAGGAAACTCTGGACCATATGAGGTCCCTGAGAACAGTTACTTTGTACTCGGAGATAACCGTAACCATTCCAAAGACTCCCGCTACTGGAAAACAACGAATTTCGTAACTTTTGATGAACTGATAGGAAAAGCAGTTATCAGGTATTATCCGTCAATAAAGTTATTGAAATAAGGCTGTCGCAATTACACGGGCTTTTTGGTAAAGGGCAGTTTGTATAAGAATGGAGGAACACCGTGGCAACCTGGAACAGCAGAGGTTTGAGGGGCTCTACTTTAGAGGACCTCATAAACCGTACCAATGAACAATACAGAGAAAAAGGACTGGCACTCATCCAGAAAATACCAACTCCGATTACCCCTGTCCGCATGGACAAGGAAAACCGCCATATCACACTGGCTTATTTTGAACAGCGAAGCACTGTAGACTATATCGGAGCAGTGCAGGGAATTCCTGTCTGTTTTGATGCCAAAGAATGTGCTACAGACACTTTTCCTCTCGCAAATATTCATTCCCATCAGGTGGAATTTATGCAGGCATTCGAGAAACAGGGTGGCATGGCATTTTTTCTCATATTCTACAGCCACGAAAACCAATTCTACTATCTTCCGCTGCGACATCTCCTCACATTTTGGAACAGGATGCAGGAGGGCGGGCGTAAGAGCTTTCGCAGGGAAGAACTGGAGGATCAGTATTATTTAAATAAGAAGAATGGGTTCCTTGTTCCTTATCTTGAAGGGATACAGATAGATTTGGATGAAAGAGAGTAGTTGGAGTGTCATTAAGGGACGCGCAGAAATTTATTTTAGTTCAGGTGCGGTTTCGGCATCTAAGAGCTTCTAAGGCGAAAAAAATCTGCTAAAACCATGAGCCGCCTTCTCAAACTCGCTCCGTTGCAAACTTCGCTCAGACACGTGATACAGCCGGCTCATAACGCAGATTTTTTTCGCCTAAGAATCTCTAAGATACCTGCAAATGCACCTGAACTAAAATAGATTTCTGCGCTGTTTAACCGAATCAGGTAAGTCCCCAAATCTGCGTTATGAGAAGAAAAGCCCCTTTTGTCTGAGCGTCCCTTATTAAACAACAATACAGAATATAAATAATATAGGAAATAATAATATAGAAGGGATTGACAATTCTAAAAAAACTCATTATAATTTTACCTAGCTTTCGTATTAGTATGATACCACGTTACCAGACTAAAGCAAACAAACGAAGAAAACAATTCTAATTAAGAAACCACAATACATAACCACAGGAGGACCAAACCATGCAGCGTATTTTTCACACCCCGGAAGGTGTAAGAGACATTTACAATGGCGAATGCAGCCAGAAAAGGAAAGTACAGGAGAAAATCCATCGTGTCTTCCACCGTTATGGATATGAAGACATAGAAACACCAACATTCGAATACTTCGAAGTATTCAGCCGCGAAGTAGGAACCATCCCGTCCAAAGAACTCTACAAATTCTTCGACAGAGAAGGCAACACCCTCGTACTCAGACCAGACTTTACCCCGTCTGTGTCCAGAGCCTGCGCTACCTACTTTTCACCGGATAAAGAACCGGTAAGCCTCTGCTACACAGGAAACACCTTTATCAACAACTCCAGCTACAGAGGTCACCTCAAAGAAACCACCCAGATGGGTGTAGAACGAATCGGCGATGAATCCGCAGATGCAGATGCAGAACTCCTTGCCATGACAGTGGAGTGTCTTCTCGCAGCAGGGCTCACCGAATTTCAGGTCAGTGTCGGACAGGTAGACTACTTCAAATCTCTCTTAAAAGAAGCAGAACTTGACCAGGAAGCAGAAGAACGCCTCCGCGCCCTGATCTCCCAGAAGAACTCCTTCGGAGTAGAAGAATTCGTGGCAGAACAGAAACTCAAGGACAGTATGGCAAAAGTATTCACCGAAATCCCGCAGATGTTCGGGGCAGAAGAAGTTTTAAAGAAAGCCAGAAGCCTCACAAACAATGCCTGTGCATTAGAAGCAGTTTCCAGGCTGGAAGAAATCTACGAGATCCTGAAAAACTATGGATATGAGAAATATATCTCCTTTGACTTCGGAATGCTCAGCAAATATCAGTACTACACCGGAATCATTTTCCAGGCATACACCTACGGAACCGGAGAGCCAATGATCAAGGGCGGCCGTTATAATGGCCTGATGAAACATTTCGGCAAGCCGGCCGCATCTATCGGCTTTGCACTTGAGGTAGACAACCTCCTTCTCGCACTTTCCAGCCAGAAGCTGATCTCTGAGAAAGAAGATAAGCCGGAAGTGATCGAATACGAACCGCAGAATCGTGCAAAAGCTATCAAAGAAGCCCAGAAGCTTCGTGCAGAAGGCAGAAGTGTGGCATTACGTTTGAAAAAGGAGGCCAGATAAGCCATGAGATACCTGACAGTTGCCCTGACAAAAGGCAGACTTGCCAAAAAGACAATGGAAATGTTTGAGAAAGCAGGAATCACCTGCGAAGAAATGAAAGATAAAGATTCCCGTAAGCTGATCTTCGTCAACGAAGAATTAAAAATGAAATTCTTCCTTGCCAAAGGCCCGGATGTTCCTACTTATGTAGAATACGGCGCAGCAGATATCGGAATCGTAGGAAAGGATACCATCCTTGAAGAAGGCCGCAAGCTTTATGAGGTCATGGATCTCGGATTCGGAAAATGCAAAATGTGTGTCTGCGGACCGGAGAGTGCCAGAGAAGTTCTGGAGAATAATCAGCTGATCCGTGTGGCAACCAAATATCCAAATATTGCAAAGGATTATTTCTTTAACAGAAAACACCAGACAGTAGATCTGATCAAATTAAACGGTTCCATCGAGCTTGCTCCGATCGTCGGACTTTCCGAAGTGATCGTGGATATTGTAGAAACCGGAAGCACACTCAGAGAAAATGGATTGAAAGTATTGGAGGAGGTTTGTCCGCTGTCTGCCAGAATGGTAGTTAATCAGGTAAGCATGAAGATGGAGAATGAGAGGATTCGCAAACTCATTGATGAATTAAGAAGAGTTCTGCAGGAGGAGATGTAAAGATGCGTAAAGTAAAATTAACAAAAGAATCAACAAAGGACATCCTTGAGAATCTGCTGAAAAGAAGCCCAAACAACTACGGCGGATACGAATCAACCGTCGCACAGATCCTTGATAAAGTAAAGAATGAAGGAGATGCGGCTCTTTTTGCCTATACGAAGGAATTTGACAAAGCAGAAGTGACAAAAGAGACAATCCGTGTCACAGATGCAGAGATTGAAGAAGCATATGAACAGATCGATCCGGCACTCCTTGGTGTAATCCGCAAGGCGCTGGTCAACATCCGCAAATATCATGAAAAACAGATCCAGAACAGTTGGTTCACAAGCGAAACAAACGGAACCATGCTCGGTCAGAAGGTCACTCCTTTAAACCGTGTCGGTGTTTATGTACCGGGTGGAAAGGCAGTATACCCTTCTTCTGTATTAATGAACATTGTGCCTGCAAAAGTAGCCGGTGTACCGCATATCGTTATGACAACACCTCCAGGAAAAGACGGCAAAGTATGCGCTTCCACACTGGTAGCTGCCAAAGAAGCAGGAGCAGATGAAATCTACAAAGTAGGTGGTGCTCAGGCAATCGGGGCACTTGCTTTTGGAACAGAGAGCATCCCGAAGGTGGACAAGATCGTAGGCCCCGGAAATATTTTCGTAGCTCTCGCGAAGAAAGCAGTTTACGGATATGTAAGCATTGACTCCATCGCAGGTCCGAGTGAGATCCTTGTACTTGCAGACGAGACAGCGAATCCGCATTTCGTAGCAGCAGACCTTCTTTCCCAGGCGGAGCATGATGAGCTTGCCTGCGCGATCCTGATCACAACAAGTGAGGAATTTGCCGCAAAAGTAGATGAAGAGGTAAAGGGTTTTGTAGAAGTCCTTTCCAGAAAAGAGATCATTCAGAAATCCCTGGACAATTTTGGATATATCCTTATCGCAGAAGATATGGATGAAGCAATTGAAGCGGCAAATGAGATTGCACCGGAACATATGGAGATCGTGACAGCCAACCCGTTTGAAGATATGATGAAGGTGAAGAATGCAGGGGCTATCTTTATCGGCGAATACAGCTCCGAGCCTCTGGGCGACTATTTCGCAGGTCCGAATCACGTACTTCCGACAAACGGAACAGCCAAGTTTTTCTCCGCACTTTCCGTGGATGACTTTATCAAGAAATCCAGTATCGTATACTATTCAAAAGCTGCGCTGCGTGACATTCACAAAGATATCATCCAGTTTGCGACATCCGAACAGCTTACTGCACACGCCAATTCCATTGCAGTACGTTTTGAGGATGAAGATAAGGAATAAACAGCGAATGCAGATTGCTGAACATTCCTGACATATCATAAAAATTATAAAACAGAGAGGACTTAACTATGGCACGAGAAGCCTCAGCAGAAAGAAATACAAAAGAAACAGAAATCAAATTAAAGATCGATCTGGACGGAACCGGATACTCTGATATTGAGACAGGAGTAGGATTTTTTGACCATATGCTGGATGGTTTTACCCGTCACGGACTCTTTGACCTCAGTGTCAGAGTCCACGGAGACCTGCAGATAGATGACCATCATACCATCGAGGATACAGGAATTGTCCTTGGGACGGCATTAAAAGAAGCTATCGGTGACAAAAAAGGAATCAGGCGTTACGGAAGCTGCATTCTTCCGATGGATGAATGCCTGGTACTCTGTGCCATTGATCTGTCCGGAAGACCATATTTCTCATGGGATGCAGAATTTACCGCGGACAGGATTGGAGATATGGCCACAGAAATGGTGAAGGAATTCTTCTATGCTATTTCCTATTCCTGTGGCATGAACCTTCATATTAAAGTTCTGACCGGCGGAAACAACCACCATATGGCGGAAGCTATGTTTAAAAGCTTTGCCAAAGCACTGGATGCAGCTACATCCTATGATCCGAGGATCACAGATGTTCTCTCTACAAAAGGAAGCCTGTGACAGGATCCGTGTACCGGAGAAACAGCAAAGTATTCGGCACAGAACTGCGTAGTGAAGCGGATGATCTTATCCGCCTGACAGGAGGGAAAAAAATGGAAAATACACAAAAACTGAAAAGCAGCATTGCCTGGTCTGATTTTAAATTAAACAGTGACGGAATGGTGCCTGTCATTGCTCAGGATTATCAGACAAATGAAGTTCTGATGCTTGCGTATATGAATGAAGAAGCATTCAATACCACACTGGAGACCGGAAAAATGACCTACTGGAGCAGAAGCCGTAATGAACTCTGGACGAAAGGACTTACTTCCGGTCATTTCCAGTTTGTAAAATCTCTTATGCTGGACTGCGACAACGATACTATCCTTGCGAAGGTTGAGCAGATCGGTGCAGCCTGCCATACCGGCAGCAGAACCTGCTTTTTTAAAACACTGACAGAAGCAAAGTCAAGCTGATATTCGCAATCCGCTTCGCTACTTGCTTGATTTGATTAAATAAAAGAAACAACGATATTTTCTGTATAATGCAAGTTACTGTTCACACACCACTATCCCGCGAGGTGTTTTGGCATGAATATGCCAAAATCCCGAGACATACAAGC
>CAVCYJ010000048.1:0-16381 GCA_963605995.1 Holdemanella biformis
TTCCAATATGCAGATCCGCAATATGTGCAAACTTCATCCCATATCTCTCCAATCCTGCTCATTTCACCTTCAAAATATTTCTGCTGTCCTGATATGCCTCCGGGATTTCTTCTGTAAGGATCTTTGCATCTGCAAATTCTCCGAACGAAACAGAACTTACTTCTCCAAACTTTGAGCTGTCTGCAAGAATATAGACATCTCTGCATTGTTTCATTGCAGTGCTCTTTACGATCGCCTCATTCGTATCCGGTGTGGTAAATCCTTCTCTTCTGGTGATCCCGTTGGTTCCGAAGAATCCTTTTGTAAAATGATACTTCTGGATCATCTGCATTGCCTGGTTTCCCACAACAGCCTCTGTGGAACTTTTAAGTTCTCCTCCGACCAGATAGACACGGAGCCGCATCTTTGCCAGAGCCTGAGCATGGGATACCGCGTTTGTGACAAATACAGCTCCTGTTCCCTCCAGATATTCCAGCATCAGGCCGGTGGTTGTTCCTGCATCCAGATAGACGAAATCGTCAGGTGTGATCTGACTGGCGGCATATTTCGCGATCTTTTTCTTTTCTTCTTTATTTAATTCTATTTTTTGCGCTACGGTTGGTTCATAGGCACTTACTTTATGATTTAAGGCTACCGCACCTCCGAAAACTTTGGTAAGTTTTCCGGCTTTATCCAATGCGGTAATATCTCTGCGCACTGTGGATTCTGACGCATCCAGAAGGTCTCTTAGTTCTGTTACTGTGACGCTCTTTTTTTCCTCCAGAAGCTTCAGAATAATATCATATCTCTGTTCTGTCAGCATATGTTTCTGCCTCCATGTATTTTGCCTTTACTATACTCCGATATCTACGAATTGCTCCGCTATCGCTCCCGCAATTCTCCAAACATTCGGAATCCGCTGATTTACTCCGTAAATCGCTACTTCCTCATGTTTGGCGGGTCCCAAGTTCAAAAGTCTTATCGTGCAAGCACGAACGACTTTCTGACCTTTTGACCCTGATATCTCATTATAACAGAAACAGGAGATGAATGCATCATCTCCTGTCTGTCATTTTCTTATATTTAATTCAGTTAAGGATATTCGCAGGCTGTTTCGCTGCCTGCTCATAAAAATTACAAATTTTCCTGCATAAATTTGCTTACTGCTTCGTATGCTGCATCTTCATCAGCACCTTCGATCGTAAATGTTACTTCATGGCCTTTTTTAACGCCAAGTCCCATCAGTGCAAGGAGCTTTCTGCAGTCTACTTTCTTTCCTTCTTTTTCGATAGAAATGGTGGACTCAAATCCTTTAACCAGTTTTACAAGCTCTCCTGCCGGACGTGCATGGATTCCTTCATTGTCTGTGATCACATACTTAAATTCTTTCATTTTGATATCCTCCGTTTTTTATTTTTTTATAATGCTCAGTATCCTCATAAAGAAACAGGATACTGTTTATGCTGCTTTTTTCTTTAACATTCCGAGCAGAACTGCAGAAATTACTGTTCCTACGACCAGGGCAACCAGATACATAACCGCATTTCCGACTACCGGGAATACGAAGATTCCACCGTGTGGTGCCATCAGTGTGCAGTTAAATGCCATGGAGATCGCTCCTGCCACTGCTGAACCAATAATACAGGATGGAAGCACACGAAGCGGATCAGATGCCGCAAACGGGATCGCACCTTCTGTGATAAATGCAAGACCCATGATAAAGTTAGTCGGACCTGCTTCTCTCTCTTCTTTTGTGAATTTATCCTTAAACAGCAGTGTTGCAAGTGCGATCGCACAAGGAGGTGTCATACCACCGATCATAACTGCTGCCATAATATCATAGTTACCTGCTGCAATTGCCGCTGTTCCGAATACATATGCTGCTTTGTTGAACGGGCCACCCATGTCGATCGCCATCATTCCGCCAAGCACCATACCCAACACTACTTTACTAGAACTTCCCATTCCTGTCAAGGCATTATTAAGACCGGTATTAATACCGCCCATGATCGGTTCTACAATAAATGTCATCAGAAGTCCCATAACAAGGATTCCCACTACCGGATAGATCAGAACCGGAGCGATTTTTTCCAGTGCTTCCGGAAGCTTATCGCATACTTTACGAAGACCAAGAATAATATAACCTGCTGCAAAACCTGCAAGCAAAGCGCCAAGGAAACCGGATTTGCCATTTGCAGCCATCATACCGCCAACAAGACCAAGTGCAAGTGCAGGTCTGTCACCGATCGCCATTGCAATAAATCCTGCAAGGATCGGAAGCATGAATCCAAATGCTGTATTTCCAATGTTCTTGAACAGAGCAGCTACAGGAGTGATCGTACCAAAGTTCGCTCTCTGGTCTGCCGGAAGGGCACTCAGATCTACGCTCAGACCGTCGATCAGAAATGCGATCGCGATCAGAATACCACCGCCTACAACCAACGGAAGCATATGGGATACACCGTTCATGAGCTGTGTATAGATTTTATGTCCTACGCTGCCTCCGGATTTTGTGCTGGAGGACGATGACTGAGAACCGGCTGCTGCGTGGTAGACCGGTGCATCCCCGTTAATTGCTCTTTCGACGAGCTGATCTGCTTTACTGATTCCGTCAGATACCTGGCACTCAATAACCTTCTTGCCGTCGAATCGCTCCATCGGAACCTTCGCGTCTGCTGCGACGATAATACAGTCTGCATCTGCAATCTCCTGATCTGTCAGGACATTCTTTGCTCCTCCGGAACCTCGAGTCTCGATCTTGACAAAGCAGTTCTTCGCTTTTGCTGCTTTCTCAATACCTTCTGCTGCCATATAAGTATGTGCGATACCTGTCGGGCAGGAAGTAACAGCAAGGATTTTTGCCCGTGTTCCTTCCGCTGAACCTGTATCTGCAAGTCTTTCGTCAATGTCTTTCTTTTCGCTGTCTGCTTTGTCAATGATATCCATAAATTCATCTACAGAAGATGCATTGCGAAGAGATTCTGTAAATTCTTCATCCATCAGCATCACGGAAAGTTTGCTGAGCACATCCAGATGAATATTATCTTCTGTATTCGGAGCTGCGATCAGGAATAATAAGGTTACAGGCTCATCATCAAGTGCCTCAAATTCCACACCGTTTTTGATGACCATTGCGGCAAGTCCCGGTTTCTTAACTGCGTCGCATTTTCCATGAGGAATAGCAATTCCTTCGCCAATACCTGTCGTACTTTCTTCTTCTCTTAAGTATACCTGTTTGCGATAGGCTTCGCGGTCACTGATCTTTTCGCTCTTTACCATCAGATCAACTGCCATATCCAGTGTTTCTGATTTCGTTTTCGGAGCTGCTGTCAGTGATACACTTCTTCTGTCAAGCAGATCTGTTATTCTCATCTCTTTCTCCTCCTTTTATTTCCCGGTCACCTGATGGTATACCGCTTTGATTTCTTCTTTCGTAGCAAGGTTTTCAGAAAACGCACTTGCGCTTCCTGCGGCGATTCCCATATGGAATGCGTGCTCATAATCATTCTTATCCATCCAGCCGGCTACGAAACCTGCTACCATGGAATCTCCGGCGCCCACACCGTTTACCAGTTTGCCTTTCGGCGCAGGTTCCATAAATACCTGTCCGTCCTCGGCTACCAGAACGGCACCTTCACCAGCCATAGAGATCAGCACATTTCGCGCACCTTTTTCCTGAAGTTTCTTACCGTATGGAACCACATCTTCTCTTGCCTTTAATTCTACGCCAAAGATTTCTCCCAGCTCATGATTATTCGGCTTCACCAGGAATGGATGATATTTCAGGACATTGACCAGCAGATCCTTTGTTGCGTCAACTACGATCATTACACCTTTTCCATCCAGTCTCGCCATGATCTGTTCGTACATATCGTCCGGCATGGAGGATGGAATGCTGCCTGCCAGGAAAAGTACATCGCCCTCTCCAAGCTCATCCAGCTTCTTCATCAGCTCTTCTACTTTATCTGCGCTGATCACCGGTCCTGCACCATTGATCTCTGTTCCGTCAATGGATTTCAGTTTCACATTGATTCTGGAAACGCCTTCACTGATCTTAATAAAATCAGATTTCACTCCCATCTCCTGTAAGTTGCGGATAATCTCTTCTCCGATGAATCCGGCTGTAAATCCAAGGGCTGTATTCTCAATTCCCAGATTCATGAGAACAGTAGAAACATTAATCCCCTTTCCGCCCGGAAGCATCAGCTCTGAACTTGTTCTGTTTGTCAGACCCAGCTTAAAATCATCTACTGAAACGATATAGTCCAGAGACGGATTAAAAGTTACTGTGTAGATCATCTCGTCTTTCCCTCCCGTTTATGCTGTATTCTTCTGCACATTTGTGACTGATTTTGTTTATGGGCTTAGTATACAGTCATATTCATTCAAAGTCAATCAAACTAATTCATAAAATTTAAGACCGATTTTGGTTTACTTTGCACAAAAAAATCCTCTGACCGGAAATTAACTTCCACAATCAGAGGATTCACTGTTTTCTGTTATTTTATTAATTTTTGTTCTTTACATTTTATGCTTCCCTGCCGCAAAGAACTCTTTTGTTTCTTTCGCGATCACTCCGCTCAGCGCAAACAGTGCGATCATATTCGGGATTGCCATCAGGCCGTTGAAGATATCTGCGATGGTCCATACTGCACTTACTGTCATGTATGGTCCGATAAATACTGCAAGGATATACAGCCAGCGGTATGTAAGGATTGAAGTTTTATGTCCTTTTGTAAGATATTCCAGGCAGCGTTCACTGTAATAATCCCATCCGAGGATAGTTGTAAATGCAAAGAATACCAGACAGATCATCAATACAAATGCAGAAACCTGTTCCGGGAACGGAAGTCCATGCTGGAATGCATAAGTAGTTACCTGCACACCTTCCAGACCTTCTACCTGCCATGCACCTGTCAGTACAATAGAAAGCCCCGTCATTGTACAGATTACGATCGTATCGATAAATGTACCTGTCATACTTACAAGACCCTGACGTACAGGCTCTTTTGTCTGAGCTGCTGCCGCTGCGATCGGTGCACTGCCAAGACCTGCTTCATTTGAGAAAATACCACGCGCAACACCTTTCTGCATGGCAACGATCATAGAACCGGCTGCACCACCGGCAATCGCAGATGGATGAAACGCTTCTTTTACAACTGTCACAATAGCTGCCGGGATTTCAGTAATGTTTAAAATAACCAGTGTAATACTGAAGATCAGATAGATAACCGCCATAAACGGCACAACGATCTGGCTGACTGTTGCGATTCGTTTCAGACCTCCGATCAGGATTGCCGCAACGCAGGCTGCAAGGATCAGAGAGGAAATTACAACCGCCCAGGAATATTCTCCGACGAACGGAATATTTACACAGTTTGATTTGTTCGGATCAAAGAAGTTCTGAACAGCACTGGAAATACCATTTACCTGACTGAAAGTACCGATTCCGAAAAGACCTACGCAGACACCAAAGAATGCAAAAATCTTTGCAAGCCATTTCCATTTTTCTCCCATACCTTTCTCAATATAATAGAAAGGGCCGCCAAGACTGTGGCCATCTTCTCCTACCACACGATACTTAACCGCAAGAAGACCTTCAGAAAATTTCGTTGCCATTCCGAAGAATGCTGCAACGATCATCCAGAATAACGCTCCCGGTCCGCCCGCGCACACTGCAGTTGCAACACCGACGATATTACCGGTACCGATCGTTGCGCTCAGCGCGGTACATAAAGCTGCAAAACTGGAAATCTCACCGTCTCCCTCTTCTTCGTTCTTAAACATCCATTTCAGTGCAAGAGGGAGTCTTCGTATCTGAAGAAGTCCGAGTCTGGCAGTTAACAGGATACCGCCTGCCATGATCAGGACCATAAGGGGCACGCCCCAGACGAGATCATCTACAGTAGATAAAAATGAATTGATCGCTTCCCACATAATAAATCTCCTTTTTCTTTTAAAAAGTGTAATATATTGTACAGCTGGGAAACAAAGTAATAACAGACCGTTTCAGAAATCAGAAAGTTCAGAAAATACTGTTTATATAGTTCGTATATATCAGTGGGGATGATAAAGCATCCTCTGTCCTTTTGCCTGAGAGATTCAAGACACGGGACAGACAATCATCTGCCAACAGTTGTAAGAAATCCGTGTCATTTGCACCTTCGGCCCCCGATCTAACGGGTGTCTCCAGAGAAACGATCCATTTGCAGTTTTTCCCTGTGTTCCATGAACACCAGAGAACCTGAGAGTTTTACTCCTTCGGCGGGTATAGCCTTCTGTGCGGCTTCCTCTTTCCTGCAAACTTCACCTCGTTAATTTGCTGTTACTGTGATATACTATATCCTTTAATTTTGAACTCGTCAATAGAAAATTAAATTTTTATAAAAAAGTACAGGAAAGAATCCTGCTTTGCAGGATTCTCCGCCTGCGGCGGGTCGCTTCAGCGACATAATTCCTCTCCGCCGCAGTGCGATCCTGCCCGGAGGGCTTTTTTTATATCATAGGAACATTACGGAGTAATTTCCTATAATATAAAATAGCCATCAGGCATCTGCCATATCAGCCGCAAATAATGCCGCGCCAAGCGCACCGCAAAGCTGTGCCTTGTCACTGATCACCAGCTTTGTTCCAAGCTTTTCCTCCAGTGTCTTTACCAGCCCCCGGTTCTTTGAAACACCGCCTGTCATCATAAACTTCTCTTCTCCGCCCACGCGTCTGGTAAGGGCTGCAGTCTTTACGGCAACCGCTTTATTCAGTCCATGGACAATGTCATCTGTCGCTTTGTTCTGTGCGATCAGAGATACAACCTCCGATTCCGCAAAAACGGTACACATACTGGAAATGGTAATATCTTCTTTAAACTCCAGGCCGCACTCACTCATCTGATCCAGACTCATCTCCATAGTACGTGCCATCATTTCCAGGAATCGTCCGGTACCTGCCGCGCATTTATCATTCATAACAAAGTTTGCAACCGCACCGTTCTCATCCAGACGGATGACCTTACTGTCCTGTCCGCCTATATCAATAACTGTACGGACTTCCGGATTCAGAAAATGCGCCCCTCTGGCATGACAAGTGATCTCTGTGATACTTTTATCTCCATTCTTAATAGCAGTACGTCCATATCCGGTCGTAACCAGCGCATCAATGTCCTCTCTTTGCAGACCGGCCTGATGAAGTGCCTCTGCCAGGGCACGATCCGCACCTATGGCAGCACCGGCACCTGTAGGCAGGATAATACTGGTAACAATTTCATGTTCTTTATTCAGGATCACTACATCTGTACTTGTAGAACCACTGTCAATTCCTGCGAAATAACCTTTTCCCATTTTTCTCTCTCCTTTTGTATCTCTGTCCGTAGTCTGTTCCAGCGTCTCAGGCTGAATGCTCTCTGCAAAAGCCTCCAGTCTGGTAAGAAGCTGGCCGCTGCTTTGAATGGTATAATCCGATTCAATCTTTAAAAGAGGTACATCTGTATGATTCTTAATATCCGCATATTCAAAACTGTAGAAATCACAGAATTTCACTGTATGGTAAATAATTCCCGCAACAGACGGATCATTATAAAGCTTCTTACGGCCGGTCGGGTCCATCATACGCATACAGGGGAGCTGTCCCAGGATTTCTCCCGCATACCATTCCATCAGCTCATCAAAGGAAGCATTCTCCGGCGGAAGCACATTTCCCACACAA
Source organism: Holdemanella biformis (assembly GCA_963605995.1). GTDB lineage: Bacteria > Bacillota > Clostridia > Lachnospirales > Lachnospiraceae > Blautia_A. The sequence continues at coordinate 7,678 of CAVCYJ010000048.1, forward strand.
CGGTTATGTACACAGGTATCATTTTCTACAGGAAGGGGCATCGCCTTAGTTGTCATCTCAAATAATTCCTGTCCCATTCTGGCACCAAGCACTGCAATATGAGGCTTCGTAAGTTTCTCAGGTGCATGAAAAGCAGCCCGGAATCTATCAGCATCAAACTCTGTGCCTTTATATTTTGCATAAGCTTTTGCCAGACTTTTGAGCTGCACTGCCATTCGCTCTCTGCTGCAGGCGCTGTCACAGTGGAGCACATCCAGAATATAAAGAAAATCCAGCTTGCCGCTCTCCAGAAGAATATCATATACACTTCGGATCGTATCGCAGCAGCTTACCAGAACCAGTTCTTTGATCTTTCCCTCCATAACACCTTCCAGAAGTGTTTTTCCAAAGCCGCAGATATTCGGATGAGAAACCTGGTCTGCCAGGTCAAAACCATCCGGCATATGATTAAAGTTCTCACATTTCCCGCCGAGAGATTCCATAAGCTCGATCGGGGTATATTTACAGACATAATATGTTTTATTCATTCTCAGCACCTCCCAGCATTTCCAGAAAAGCTCCCAGCCTGGTGGAAGTCTGTCCTTCTCCGCCGTGGCTTCTGTCACAGCCGTCACCATCTAAGATCAGAAGTGGCAGACCCGCTTCCTCGAATTTCTTCTTTGCAAGCTGTGCCGCGCCAAGTGTGTGCTTACATCCCCAGTGTCCAAACCACACCGCACCGTCTGCCCCTGCCTGCTTTGCATGGCGGATTCCTGCTTCAATCCTTCTTAGTGCACTTCCGTTGAGTGCATGATAGACCATCCTTGCGGCCATTGCCTCAAACGGTTTCTCAGGATCAAAATCCGGCTCACAGGTTTCTGCGAGTTCGCATCCTGCGATCTGGGCTTTCTCACTGAAACAAAGTTCCTGTTTTACTGCATCAGACCAGAACGGAATCGTATGCATCCAGTAAATATGCCTGCCTTTCGCTGCCGGTGCTTTCTTAATATCTTCAAGGAGCATCTGTGTATACTTCTCCTCTTCTGATGTTCCAAGCAGGATATTATTTGTCATTCCCGCATACAGCGGCGTGACCAGGTCTGACGGTACATACCTGTCTGCACGCATCTGCTGGTATTTTTTATAATTCTCCAGAGTACGTTTACTGCGCGCAAGGCGATTCTTCAGTGCCTCCTCGGAAATCGTTTTTCCTGTATGCTTTTCCAGGAATCCTTTCAGTTCTCTCAGCTGATCTGCCACATACTGCACATTCTCTTCATTCTGCTGCCACGGCACATCAATGGCAAATACCGGTACCTGATAAAGCTCTGCCAGTGTACGGAAAGTCAGAAGGTTGGCATCACAGGTTAAATTGGTATAAACAATACATTTCGGCTTCGGCAAAAGTCCTTTTTGTGCTGCGCCGAGAAAGGTTTTGTGATAACTGCACAGGGTTTCGGCAATTCCCTGATTCTCTGCCTGCTGCAGAAAGGCTCTCTCGGCCTTACTCGCAGAAAGATAGCAGGAAAATCCCTCTACATTGTAAGGGTGTAATCCTGCTTCCTGCATCATTTCACATGGTGTAAAAATACTTACAATGACAGAATCCTCCGGTTTCTGAAGCGGACGCAGCATTGTGTCCATCATCAGGTTCGCAAGATATCTGTCTGCGGGCATCAGTCTTTTGTCCTGCATAAAGCGTAACTTCAGATTCTGTGCCTCCCAGCCCGTTTTTAACAGCCAGCGGGCCTTCTCCGGCTTCGTGTCAGTCAAATTTTCCACATAATGACCAAATGTCTCAATAATCTGCATAATTCTCTTCCTCATTATGGTATTTATAAATTATTAGTTTTCAGCGCATAATTTCCAATACAAAAAATCCCATGATAATCCATAATAATATTTGATATTCAAAGCAAAACAGCGCCACAGAATATTTTAGTGATATCTTTTTCCTAAGTCAAGCTGAATTTCTTCCAAAATATACACCCAAAACGTACAGGTCTCTGTATATTCTTCTTGACAAAAAAGTCTCAAATGATACACTTTTGATTGTATTATTTTTCCTCAACAGGGCGATTAATAATAAGACATTAGTAAAATGTACTCTCGGAGTCTTTCCTGCACTTGCTTTTATGGCAGAAAATCTGCTCATAAAATCAAGCACAAAAAGATTCCGAGAGTACATTAAAATCAAGGAAAGGAAGGAATTTAGGAAATGCGTTCATTAGCAGTTTATTTAAAAAACTACAAAAAAGAAAGCATTCTGGCGCCATTTTTTAAATTTCTGGAAGTTGTATTCGATCTGATCGTACCGATCATCATCGCACAGATCATCGATGTCGGTATCGCAAGCCACGACAATGGATACATTGTCCAGAGATTTTTTATCCTTATTTTAATGGCAGCCTTCGGTCTTACCTGCAGCATTACGGCTCAGTTCTTTGCAGCAAAAGCCAGCGTAGGTTTTGCCACCAGATTAAGGCAGGCTGTTTACGACCATGTACAGCAGCTGTCTTTTACAGAACTCGATACTCTCGGAACAGACACACTCATCACCAGACTTACAGATGATATCAACCAGGTTCAGAATGGTCTGAATATGGGACTTCGCCTTCTTCTTAGAAGCCCGTTCATCGTACTGGGATCCATGGTCATGGCATTTACCATCGACTTCAAATGCGCACTGGTATTCGCCGTTGCCATCCCGTTTCTGTTTCTGGTTGTCTTTGTCATCATGTTCCTCAGTATCCCTCTGTTTAAGAAGGTTCAGGGAAAGCTCGATACAGTTACAGGACTGACCAGACAGAACCTGACAGGCGTCCGTGTGATCCGTGCATTCTGCCGTGAAAAAGAAGCAGTCCAGGAATTTGATACCCGCAATGATGAGCTGACAAAGTTAAACCTCTTTGTCGGAAGACTCTCTGCCTTATTAAATCCTGTTACTTATGTACTGATCAACATCGCAACAGTCATCCTGATCCAGAAAGCAGGTGCTGAAGTAAACTTAGGCGGTATGCAGCAGGGACAGGTTGTTGCCCTGTATAATTACATGGCTCAGATGATCGTCGAGCTGATCAAGCTCGCATCTCTGATCATTACTTTAAACAAATCCGCAGCCTGTGCAGGTCGTGTGGCAGATATCCTGAAAGTAAAATCCACTATGAAATACCCGACAGCAGCTTTTGCAGCTTCATCTTCTGATGATGCAGTCGTATTTGACGATGTTACTTTTGGATACAGCGGTTCCGGCGCACCAAGCCTTTCGCATATCAGCTTCTCTGCAAAGAAAGGTCAGACTGTCGGCATCATCGGTGGTACAGGAAGCGGCAAGACTACACTGGTAAATCTGATCTCCAGATTCTATGATGCAACCAGCGGAACCGTACTTCTAAACGGCCAGAATATCGAAAATTACGAAAGAAATGACCTCCGTTCCAGAATCGGTGTTGTTCCGCAGAAGGCAGCTCTCTTCAAAGGCACGATCCGCGACAACATGAAATGGGGCCGCGAGGATGCCACCGACGAGGATCTGTGGCAGGCACTTGCCACTGCTCAGGGAAAAGAAGTCGTGGAAGGGAAACCGGGGCAGCTTGATTTTGAACTGGAACAGAACGGAAAAAATCTCTCCGGCGGTCAGAAACAGCGACTCACCATCGCCCGCGCACTGGTGAAAAAACCCGAGATTCTGATCCTGGATGACAGCGCCAGCGCCCTCGACTTCGCAACAGACGCCGCACTGCGCAAGTCTCTCAACAGACTTGACTGGAATGTAACCACATTTCTGGTATCCCAGCGTTCTTCCAGTATCCGGCAGGCAGACCTGATCCTTGTCCTTGACGATGGTAATCTGGCAGGCAAGGGTACTCACGATGAACTGCTGCAGACCTGTGAAACTTACCGCGAGATCTACTTCTCTCAGTTTCCTGAAGAGAAAGCCAAATACACCTCTGCACCTGCAGGTGGTATGATAACGGAGGTGACAGTATGAGTAAAGTAACAGCAAAAGATACATCTAATACAAACAGCTCTGAGACCTTTTTCAAGGTGCTGCGCTTTATCGGAAGATACCGTTTTCTGCTGATCCTCAGTATTGTACTGGCAGCAGTTTCCGTGATCCTGCAGTTATATGTACCGATCCTTTTCGGTAATGCTATTGATCAGGTTGTCGCCGAGCATCAGGTCAACTTTGAGATGATGTGGTATTATCTGTCCAGGATCCTGGTAATGGTCATTCTTTCTTCTGTTGCCACATGGCTTATGAATGCCATCAACAACCGCATGACTTACCAGACAGTAAAGGATATCCGTGCAAAAGCAATCCGCCACATTCAGAAGCTTCCGCTCTCTTACCTTGACGGACACAGCACCGGTGATATCATCAGCCGTGTAATCGCAGACGCAGATATCCTGTCAGATGGTCTGCTGCTTGGATTTACCCAGCTTTTCTCGGGAATCGTAACCATCATCGGAACTTTGATCTTCATGTTCTCCAAGAACTTCTGGATCACGCTGATGGTCATTGTCCTGACACCGTTAAGCTTTCTGGTAGCAAAATTTATTTCCTCTCATACCTTCCAGATGTTCAAAAAGCAGAGTGATGCCCGCGGACGTCAGACTGCTCTTATCGAAGAAATGATCGGAAACCAGAAAGTTGTTCAGGCTTTTGGATACGAAGATAAATCTTCTGAACGTTTTGCAAAGCTTAATGAAGAATTACAGGACTGCAGCCAGAAGGCTGTCTTTTACAGCAGTCTGACTAACCCATCCACACGTTTTGTAAATAATGTGATCTATGCCTGCGTAGCACTGGTGGGTGCTTTCATTATTCCCGGCGGCAAACTGACAGTCGGAGGACTTTCTGTGCTCCTGTCCTATGCAAACCAGTATATGAAGCCATTTAACGATATCAGTTCCGTTGTTACAGAACTTCAGAACGCTCTTGCCTGTGCAGGCAGGATTTTTGAACTGCTGGAAGAAGAACCGGAGGTTGCAGAAACTTCTGATAAGCTGGAAAACGTAAAAGGTGAAGTGGATATTAAGAATGTATGCTTCCACTATGACGAATCAAAGAAACTGATTGAAGACTTTAACCTTCATGTAAAACCGGGTATGCGTGTTGCCATCGTAGGGCCTACAGGATGCGGTAAATCAACCTTTATCAACCTTCTGATGAGATTCTATGATGTAAATGCCGGAACGATCACAGTTGACGGCAAACCGATCAGAGATATTACCCGTCATTCCCTCAGAAGCAGCTATGGTATGGTACTGCAGGAGACATGGATCAAAAGAGGAACTGTACGCGACAACATTTCTATCGGAAAGCCGGATGCTCCGGATAGCGAGATCATTAAGGCAGCCAAACTTGCTCATAGCTGGGAATTTATCCAACGTCTTCCCAAAGGACTGGATACGATGCTCAATGAGGACAGCTTAAGCCAGGGACAGAAACAGCTTCTGTGCATCACACGAGTCATGCTCTGCCTGCCTCCAATGCTGATCCTGGATGAAGCGACTTCCAGTATCGACACCAGAACGGAATTGCAGATTCAGGAAGCATTTGAACGAATGATGGAAGGACGAACAAGCTTTATCGTTGCTCATCGTCTCTCCACGATCCGTAATTCAGACCTGATCCTTGTAATGAAAGACGGAAGCATTATTGAACAGGGTACGCATGATGAACTGATCGCCAGGGGTGGCTTTTACCATACCCTGTACAACAGTCAGTTTGCCAAAGTTTCCGAATAAATCAGCCAATATCTGCAAAAAACAGGAACTACTTTTCGCACAGTAGTTCCTGTTTTTTTCAGATTGCTCTTGTTGCTTCTTTCAGCCATTCTCTCTCATCTTCATCCAAATACGGGGAAATCTTCTCATATACCTGCGCATGATAGCGGTTGAGCAATTCTCTTTCTTCGGCAGTCATCTGTTCCTGAACTACGGCATCGAGGTCAAACGGTACCATCGTCAGAAATTCAAAACACATAAACTGTCCATATTCTGTTTCTTCTGCTTTTTTGCATACGATCATGTTCTCATGGCGGATTCCAAATCCGTCTTCCACATAATATCCGGGCTCATCAGAAGTGATCATGCCCTCTTCCAAAACTGCATTATTTCCCGGAACAATTTTCCAGCGGAAACTGTTAGGTCCTTCATGCACATTCAGCAGATAACCGACTCCGTGTCCGGTTCCATGGTTGAAATCCTTTCCCAGTTCCCACAGCGGGCTGCGCGCCAGATAATCCAGGTTCACACCCGTACATCCATAAAGGAACTTCGCATTTCCAAGATTCAGCATACCGCGTAGAACTGCAGTGAAAAATTTCTTCTCCTCATCAGTTACAGGTCCCATAACGATGGTACGTGTAGTGTCTGTTGTTCCCTCATAATAGTTTCCGCCTGTATCTGCAAGCACGAAACTTCTGGGTTCGATCGGAATATCTGTCTCAGGTGTTGCAGAATAATGAACAACTGCAGCATGAGTTCCATAGGAAATGATCGGATCAAAGCTGTTGTCAATAAAGTTCTCCTGCTGTGCACGGAAACTGTACAACTTCTTCTCCGCGCTTAATTCTGTCATCGGAAGCTTTCCTACGTTCTTTTTCAGCCAGTAAATAAATTTCGTAAGTGCAACACCATCTTTGATATGTGCAATCCGTTCATTCTCCACCTCAACAGGATTTTTGATTGCCTTCGGAAGAAGTGTCAGGTTCTCTTCATCAAGGATCTTAATTCCTGCCGGAATATTGCTTACCAGGCGGCTGTTGACTTTGTCTCTGCACAAAAGCACCGTCATATCTTTTGCAAATGTTTTTACATATTCATAGATACTGTCATATGGAAGAAGGCTAACCCCATCTTTCTCCAGTGTTTCCAGAACTTCTGCCGGAAATGCGTTCTCATTGGCAAACAGTTTGATTTCTTTCCGGGTCATTACCAGATAAGACAGCACAACCGGACAGCAATGTACATCTCCGCCGCGGATATTTAACAGCCATGCAATATCATCCAGAGAAGTCAGCACAAAAGCATCTGCGCACTTTTCTTCCATTGCCTTACGAATTCTTGCAATTTTATCTGCGCGGGATTCTCCTGTCCATTTCACATCCAGTTCCATAACAGGTTCACAGGAAAGCACCGGACGGTCTTCCCATATATCACCGATCAGATCATGGTCTACGCTGAGAGACACACCGTTTTTCTCAAGAAGCTTCTCCAGTTCTGACGCTTCCTTTGCGCTGACCGTACGTCCGTCAAATCCCAGACACATTCCCTGTGTCAGATTCTTTTTCAGAAATTCATGGACTGTTGGAACTTCCGGTTCACCCATTTTAAATAAAGTAATCCCTGTTCCCTGCAGCTGATTCGCCGCCTGGATAAAATAACGTCCGTCTGTCCATAATCCCGCCATGTCCTGCATGATCACTGCAGTACCTGCGGAACCGTTAAATCCTGTGATGTATTTTCTGCATTTAAAATGTTCTCCTACATATTCAGATCCATGAAAATCATCCGTAGGAACCAGATATGCATCAATCCCTGTTTCTTTCATGCGCACACGAAGTGCTGCCACACTCTCTCTTACTGTCATTTGTTTTTACCTTTAAGGCTGCTGCCCGCAGTCTTTCCTATCTGCATATAGTAAGAAAAGGGCGACTGCAAATATATGCAGCAGCCCTTTTTCTCTATTCATCAGTGTAATGATATCCTGGATATTTGTCAACTGATTTGTTTATCTTGTACGTTCTCTTTTATAATCGTGTTACTGTTCACTTCGTTCTCAGTAACATGGCCAAAATTCATTCCAGATTGCCTGCGGCAATGGAATTTTGGCTTGTATGTCTCGGGATTTTGGCATATTCATGCCAAAACACCTCGCGGGATAGTGGTGTGTGAACAGTAACTAATCATTGATATACTGCATATTCCAATTTTTCTGTAAACTATGTAGAAAATAAGTTTTCAGTCTCTTATTATTTATCTGTTGTTTTCTTTTCAAGTGTTTCATTCATGCTTCCCATGCGGTATCCCAGAATATCCATAGTCACATAAGTAAATCCATACTCCTTAAATTTCTGCGCGATGTCTTCACGAACATTTTTCTCCAGGAGCTTTGAAAACTCCTCCGGCATGATCTCAATCCTTGCAAGTAATCCATGAATACGGACACGAACCTGATGGAATCCATAGTCAAGTAAAAGCTGCTCCGCTTTCTCAACCATTCCCAGCTTCTCTTCACTGATCGTCTCACCATATACAAACCTGGAAGACAGACAGGCAAAAGACTGCTTATCCCAGGTTTGAAGTCCCAGCTCTCTGGAATACTCTCTGATTTCTGCCTTTGTCAGTTTCGCTTCACGCAGCGGACTCTTGATGCCAAGTTCTTTCACCGCGATCAGTCCCGGTCTGTAATCGCCATTATCATCCATATTGGAACCCTCTGCGATATATTCAATTCCATTCTCTCTCACAATGTCACCGATTTTCTCAAACAGTTCCTTCTTACATAAGTAGCATCTGTTCGTTGGATTCTGTGCAAAGCCCTCAATCTCCAGTTCCTCAGACTGGCAGATCACATGCTTAATCCCTTCTTTCTCACAGAATGCCCTCGCTTCATTCAGCTCTCTTTTCGGAAAAGAACAGGACTGTGCTGTAACAGCAATCACCTTATCTCCCAGCACATCATGAGCTGTCTTTAATAAAAATGTAGAATCCA
>CAVCYJ010000049.1:0-16374 GCA_963605995.1 Holdemanella biformis
CTTTTTTTCGCCATAGCAATGACCTCCTTGTTTTTCACATCTTTGTTGTCATGTTTCTGTTGTCACATGACTCATGTAGGTAGATTGTAACAAATAATATCTGCATGGTCAATATTTATTAGTGTTTTTGCACATCTTTTGTCTTTCTGGCCGCTACAGTCGTGTGCAATTTTATATTTTGTCAATCGGAAAGCGGTATTTTTTTCGGCAATCTTTCCCATTTCATGATTTGTGCTGCGCAATTCTCTGTGGTATAATTCATCCCATCGGGCATCTGCCCACATTATCATCAAGGAGGATCCACTTATGATTCATACAATCGAGAACGACTATCTGAAAGTTTCCGTGGATGATCACGGTGCTGAGCTTTGCAGCATTTATGATAAGGTACATAACAGAGAAGTGATCTGGCAGGCAGATCCGGCTTACTGGAAACGCCATGCGCCGGTTCTTTTCCCTAATGTCGGACGGCATTTCGAGGATCATTATCGCATTAACGGAACAGAATATCCATCCAAACAGCATGGTTTCGCCAGAGACAGCGAATTTACCTGCGTGGACATGACTGCCAATTCCATCACACACAAGCTGAAATCTTCGGATGCCACGAGAGAAACTTATCCTTATGATTTTGAGCTGAAAATCAAACACGTTCTGGACAAAAATCAGGTCAGCGTATGCTGGGAAATTGTAAACCACGGTGACAAAGCAATGTACTTTACCATAGGCGGACATCCGGCTTTTAATGTTCCTGCTGCCGGAAGTACCGACAAAAAAGAAGATTATCTGCTGACCTTTAACGGAGAAAGTTCTCTTACTTATCTGCTTCTGGATCCGGCTTCCGGAACTGCTCTTCCTGATCAGGCAAACACGCTGGAACTCACAGACGGCGCCTGCCATATTGATGCTCATATGTTTGACAACGATGCCCTGATCTTCGACGGACAGATTGAAAAAGCCGGCATTGCTTTTCCTGACGGAACCCCTTATCTGGAGCTTACCTGTCACCGTTTTCCGAACTTTGGCATCTGGTCTGTTCCCGGCTCTTCTTTTGTATGCCTGGAACCATGGATGGGAAGATGCGATGACAGCGGATTCAAGGGAGAACTTTCTGAAAAGGCAAATATTAATGTGTTAAATGAGGATGAGATTTTTAACACCTCCTACGAAATAAAAGTTTATTGATTTTTTTCCATTTATTTTTCTCCATTTATTTACGCAGTTGTGCTATAATAGCGGATAGCATTTGCAGACAAAAAACAAATGCCTGTTGCTGTGTTATTTGGGAGCAGATAAGTCCCCTGCTTTAATTGCGAAAAGCAATAATCAGCGGGCATACTTTCTAATATGCCAGCAACAACTATATGAAACAGGAGGAAATTCCCATGACAAAAGAAGAATTTCAGAAGCTGACACAGGACATCGTAGTGCTTGACGGTGCTACCGGTTCTAATCTCATGGCAGCCGGAATGCCTAGAGGAACCTGTACAGAGGCATGGATCATGGACAACAAAGAGGTTCTTCAGAATCTTCAGAAGGCTTATGTGGAGGCCGGAAGCCAGATCATCTATGCTCCGACCTTCGGCGCCAACCGTTACAGCCTCGGACTTCATGGTCTGCAGGACAGACTTGCCGAGATGAACCATACACTGGTCAACATTTCCAGAGAAGCTGTCGGACATAAGGTTTATCTTGCAGGTGACATTACCACAACCGGTAAAATGATGGAGCCGACCGGTGACCTCACTTATGAGATGGCATACGAGGCATACTGTGAGCAGATTAAAGTTCTTGATGAGGCGGGTGTTGATCTGATCGCTGCGGAAACTATGATCAATATTGAAGAAACACTTGCTGCGCTAGATGCTGCCGCATCTGTAAGTTCTCTTCCTGTAATGTGTACAATGACCGTAGAAGCTGACGGAAGCATTTTCAGCGGAGGAAATGCTGTGGAAGCTGCGATCACCCTTGAGGGTGCCGGTGCCTGCGCAGTTGGTATCAACTGTTCTGTAGGTCCTGACCAGCTGGTATCCGTTGTCCGCAATATCAAAGAGAACGTATCTATTCCTGTCATCGCGAAGCCTAATGCAGGTATGCCGACGATTGACGACCAGGGAAATGCCATTTACAACATGAATGCACAGAGTTTCGCAGAGCATATGAAGGTTCTAGCTGAGAACGGTGCGTCCATCATCGGAGGATGCTGTGGCACGACTCCGGAGTTTATTTGTGAGATAAATAAGATTCTCGGAAGATAAGAAAAATCTATATTAAAAAAGCACATGGCATCGAACAGGAGTGTCTTTCACAGACCTCCGATCTTCTGTCATGTGCTTTCTTATTGTCTGCTATTTTTTCATTTTACTTTTATCGCTTTCTTCGGACACATCTCCTGGCAGCAGAAACAGCGGATACATTTTCTGTAATCATATACAGGAGGCTTTCCTTTGCCATTTCTGAAATCTACTGCCTTTCCCGGAACCGGACAGCTCTGGACACAGATGCCGCACCGGACACATTTCTCTGTTTCTATATATGGCTTCTTCTGGAAGAGATTTAATGCCCCTGCCATTCTTGTCCAGATATTCTTATGCACTTCTTTTCTGTCTACATTAAATTCAGGATTTCCGTACCGCTTCACAGCTTCTTTCATGGAAATTTCTCCATCCGGAGTCAGAAGTGTAATCTCCTCTTCTTTCCAGGTACCAAGCCCCATTTTCTCTCCGTGATAATTCGTCGAGACCATCTCCGGCTTCAGATAAACCAGACGGCAGAATACACTGTCAAGTGCAACCGGATCTGTGGACATCAGCAGCATGTTCATAGGGACAGGATCACCGGAACCCGGTCCGTTGCCTTCCATGGCTACAATCCCATCCATTATATAGAGCTTCGGTGCCACACATTTGTTCAGGTCGATCAGCATTCTTGCAAAACTGTCCGCACTGGGGTATTGTGTATGGCCTTTGGCTTTGTGGAAACCGTACACAAAACCGTAGCTGTTTTTGACAGCACCCGTGATCCTTTCCAGTGCGTGTGTTTTCATCTTACTCAGAGAAATCACACAATCCTGCTCCAGAAGTTCTTTGGGAAGGATAAATTCTTTTGCCTGTGTTCCCTGTTTCCAGGGTGTCTTTACTCCCTCAGAATAGTCAATCGCAGGAATATCATACTTCTTCAGATAAGTATCCATTCCGGTTCCCCGGATCACTGTCTGAGTAGTTCCATATCCGCAGGAATCAGCCAGTACGATATGCTCATATCCACTTTCTCTGAGAATCCCCGCAAACGCACCTACGATAACCGGATGTGTGATCACCGCCTTCTCTACCTCTGCCTTTTTCAGCAGATTCGGCTTCAGCAGGATCTTTGCATCTTTTGGGATCAGTTTTTCCAGTCCTCCCAGAAGATCCAGTCCCTGTTTCAGCAGCATATGGATTTTTTCCTCATCATATTCCCCACAGGGAAGTAATACTACCTTACTCTTCATGAAATACATCACCCCATCATTTTTTCATCATGTCATTTCCTGACAGATCTGCCTGTCTCAGTGCTTTTCTTATCGGCAGGATACATGCCGGCACTACTGAGAGACTGTCCACACCCATTCTCAGAAATTTCTCTGTCAGGGCAGTATCTGCTGCCAGTTCTCCGCAGATGCACACACGTTTATTCTCTGAATGCGCAGCTTCTATCACCATTTTAATCATTCGAAGCACTGCCGGATGATGATCGTCATATTTCCTGCTCAGAAGCGGATTCTGTCTGTCCATTGCCAGCGTATACTGGCTCAGGTCATTTGTTCCAAGACTTAGAAAGTCCACTCTCCTGGCAAGTTCCCGGCTGATCATGACTGCTGCCGGCGTCTCGATCATGATTCCGGTCTGAACGTGTTTATATGGGATTTTCTTCTCATCCAGACCTTTTTTGACCTCCCGGATAATCGCATCAATCTCGTCCATTTCCTCTTCAGAACTGATCATCGGGTACATAAGTGCCAGATTTCCATATGCACTTGCCCGAAAGATTGCTCTCAGCTGTGCCTTAAACATCTTTTTTCTGTCCAGGCAGAGGCGGATTCCTCTGTTTCCCATGATCGGATTCGTTTCATCCGGGATATTCAGATATTCTGCCTGCTTATCTGCCCCAAGATCCGCAGTACGGATCACCGCGATCCTGTCACCCATGGTTTCTGCGATCTTTTTGTATGCCAGAAACAGTTCATTTTCTCTGGGATAATTCTCTCTTCCCAGATACTGAAATTCACTGCGCAGCAATCCGATCCCTGCCGCCCCGTAATAGATCACGCTGTTCAGATCATCCATGTTGCCAATGTTCGCGTAAATCCCGACAGCTTTACCGTCCTTTGTAATATCGGGTTTTTCCCTTAGCTTCAGGAGTTCCTCCCTCTCTTCCATATCAGCCTGTCTGCGGATCTCATATTCCTTTTTTACTTCTTCGTCAGGATTAATATACAGACAGCCTGTATATCCATCTACAATAGCCAGCTGTCCGTCCCACTCCGAATCTGTATCGATCTCGATCAGTGCCGGGATATTCATGGTTTTTGCCAGGATCGCAGCATGAGAAGTATCAGAACCACGATGGGTAACGATTGCCATCAGCTTATCTTTATCCATCTCCATCAGTTCTGTCGGGGTAATATTTTCCGCGACAACGATCACCGGATCCTCTCCCAGATCAATCCTCGGCGTGGTATCCCCCAGTTCACCGAGCAGCCGTTCTGAAATTTCACGTATATTTTCCAGCCTTTCCTTAATGGCAGGTTCTTCCAGGCTCTGAAATGTAGAGATGATTTCGTCCCTTGTAGTCATGACCGCATAGGAAGAATTTACTTTTTCATTCTGGATAATGCTCTCGATCGCCCTCTGGAAGCTCTTTCCCTCCAGCAGATTCTTCTGCCTGAGGAAAATTTCCGCCTGAGATTCCCGGATGGTGCAGTTTTTCTCATAAAGAGCCGTAAGCTGCTCCATAACCTTGCTGCGGACCTGACGGAAAATATTCAGCTCTTCCCTGACGTCCGTAATCTCATACTGCCGTATCTGATATTCGCTTTTGTGATAATACAGTACTCTTCCGATCGCAATTCCGGAAAAAGCACTGTTCCCCCTGTAAATATCCATATTAAACTCCTTAGTCGCAGGCTGCTTTAAACTCAGTCCAGTTCTTCTGGTACTGTTCATCTGCTTCCTGACTCACGTTCTGGACGATCTCGCCCTTTGTAACGTCATCCGGAACAACCAGATCCGGATTTACCAGATCATCTGCTGCTTTGTTTGTGCTGTAATAGCCGATGTAATCTGTGCATTTCGCTGCAATTTCCGGCTGCATGATGTAATCCATGAAAGAATATGCGGCATCCTTATCCGGTGCTTCGCTCGGGATAAACATACCCATGATACCGAAACCAAGACCTTCTTCCGGGTATACTACCTTCAGATCCGGGTTCTCAGCCAGAGCTGCTGTTACCTGTGAGGTATAGAGGAAAGCTACGCTGGCTTCTCCGTTAAGGAGTGCATTCTGTGTATTGTCATCCTGGATCAGACGTACATTCGGAGCGAGTTCAAGAAGCTTCTCGCCGGTCTGTTTGATCGTATCCACATCCTCTTCGTTCATGCTCTTTCCCATGGCAAGCTGTGTGATGCCGTTGATCACGCGGTAATTTGCAGTCAGGGCAATGCTGTCCTCAAGGGAGGAATCCCAGAGATCACTGTAGCCTTTGATCTCTATGTCAACCAGCTCCGGGTCATAGACGATCAGCGGGATACCTGCTCCGTAAGGAACTGTATATTCATCGTCCGGATCGTAGAACTGTCCCTGATATAACGGGTTGATATTTCCGATATTCTCCAGAGAATCTTTGTCCAGTTTCTCTGCAAGCCCTTCCTGGATCGCAGTTTCCAGAATATAATCATCTGCGATTACGATATCATAATCGCCGCCCTTTGCCATGGAAAGCTTCTCTAGCATGGTCTCGTCTGTATCAAAGTTAGAGTAAACAACTTTGACTCCGGTTTCTTCCTCAAAGCCATCGAGGACTTCCTGCGGGAACATTCCCTCCCAGGTAAAGAGAACCAGCTCTTTGTCATCTCCGGCATCTTTGAAACCGGTAAATGCTGTTCCTGCCATTAATGTGCACATTACCACTGCAAATATTCTTTTTTTCATAATCAATCTCCCTTCTTCTGTCCTGCATTGATAGTCAATATTACGGCCAGTGCTGCCTTATCGACAGACCACTGACCGTCGTTTTATTTTGCCTTTACTTTGGTCCAGAGCTCGGCAAACTTCTGTTTGATCTTAGGCTGCTGGTAACCAAAGATTTCATCTTTCGTATTGGAGACATCCGGAATATAGGAACTGATTCCCGCATAATCTCCCTGTGTCATCGTTTCAAAGGCACTCTTTACAGTAGAAGTATACCCTACTTCTTCCGTATTGGAAAGAGCAGATTCGTCACTGATCATAAAATTAATAAATTCATGAGCCAGTTCTACCTCGCTGCAGTCCTTTGTGATGACCATTGCATCATACCATCTGTTCGTTCCCTGATCCGGTGTGAAGTAATCGAGGTTTGGATTTTCACTGATAATATATGAGGCATCTCCCGAATAAACAACCGCAAGTGCTTTGTTTCCGGAGATCATGTTGTCGATCACATCGTCACCGGCATAGATCGGATTCATCGTATCTCGCTGGTCGATCAGCCACTGGTAAGCTTCCTCTATCTCTGACTCATTTGTGGTATTCATGGAATATCCAAGTGCTTTTAATGCGATCATAAAGGAATCCCTCTCGGAATCATACATATAAATATTTCCTTTGTACTTCGTATTGCAGAGGAGATTCCAGCCATCCTTTAAGTCCTCTTCATCTACTACGGTCTTATCATAAAGGATTCCCACAGTTCCCCAGAAATACGGACAAGAATAACGGTTGCCCGGATCATAGCTCTGGTTCATGACTTCATCCAGAAGATTCTTCTTATTCGGGATTTGTTTCCAGTCGATCGCCTGCAGGTATTCTTCTTTGATGAGCCTCTGGATCATATAGTCGGACGGAATCAGCACATCATAGGTTTCACCGCTTGAGAGCTTTGTATACATCATTTCATTTGATTCAAAAGTCTCATATACGACTGTGCAGTTATATTCTTTCTCAAATTCATCAAGGAGAGAAAGATCCATGTATTCTCCGGCATTGTAAACCTTCAGAACGTGTGAGGACTGTGCGACAAATCCCCATTTGATCAGTCCTGCCGTAACGGCAACGATCAGAATCGCAGATACCGCCTTCATTGTTTTTGGTTTCAGCATCTTTGCCCTGTGCCTGAACTTCGGGAGCAGATTTACCAGAAGCAGCACCACGATAATGACAACGATCACGATGGTTGACAGCGCATTGATCGTTGGATTAATACGTTTCGTCATATTATATACAACGATGGAAATATTTTTCACGCCGTTTCCTGATACGAAATAGGAAATTACGAAATCGTCAAACGACATGGTAAATGCCAGCAATGCCCCGGCAAAAATACCCTCTTTGATCATTGGCACGATAACCTTTGTCAGCGCCTGAAACGGAGTCGCCCCCAGGTCCATTGCCGCATTAGCCAGGTTAGGATCCAGCGCCCTCACCTTTGGATAAACGCTTGTGATGACATACGGCGTACAAAACGCAATATGTGCCAGCAGCATTGTCAGATAGCCTTTCCGGAATCCCAGGGAAGAAAACAGAAGCATCAGGCTGATGGCTGTTACGATCTCCGGATTCAGGATCGGAATATTGTTGACATTCAAAAGCAGTTCTTTGATCACTTTCTTTGACTTGGATAATCCGATCGCGGTGACAGTTCCAAGGATTGTAGAAACGATCGTTGCGATGATCGCAATGGTAACAGATACATAAACCGCCTTGATCACCTCTCCGTTGCCGAGCAGTTCCTCATACCAACGCAGGGAAAATCCTGTAAATCTGGTCAGTGACTTGGATGAATTAAAAGAGAAGATCATCGTCACCAGGATCGGCAGGTAAAAGAAAGCAAGGCACAGTACCACATATAACATTGAGAAAAATTTATTTTTACTTTTCATGCTGCCCTCCCTTATTCGTCTTTATCCATCTTCTTCATCAGGCTCATAAATATCAGAATGATCACAGCCAGAATCAGAGAGATCGCGCTGCCGAAGTTCCAGTCACCAACAGAGATAAACTGTGATTCGATCAGGTTACCGATCAGCATATACTGTCCGCCGCCGAGGAGCTTCGGGATAACGAAGGTGGAAATAGACAGCAGAAATACCATCATGATCCCATTGAGCACACCGGGGATCGACAGTTTCCAGATTACCTTGATAAAGGTCTGGAATCTGTTTGCCCCCAGGTCAAAAGCAGCCTCGATCAGTGATTTGTCCATCTTACTCAGCGTGGTATGGATCGGGATGATCATAAACGGCATGAAGTTACATACCAGACCTACCACTACGGAAAAATCCGTATACATCATAGTCACCGGGGAAATCCCCAGAAATCCCAGCAGGTGATTGATGATACCATTGTCTGACAGCAGGTTCATCCACGCATAGGTGCGCAGAAGCATATTGATCCATTCCGGGATCGTTACCAGCAGGATCAGAAAGCTCTGGGATTTCTCCGGACATTTGGAAATGATAAATGCCAGCGGATAACCAAGTCCCAGACAGATGACCGTTGTCAGGATTCCAAGCTTAAAGGACTTGAAAATCACGCTCATGTACGTGGCTTCAAGGAATTTGCGGAAATTTTCAAAGGTAAAGGAGAAGGTCAGCACTTCGTTTCCATCCTCCGTAAAGGCATATAAAGCGATCAGGATCAGCGGGATGACAATGATCACAAAAGCCCATACGAGATATGGTTTGATAAGGTTTCTGTAATGTTTCATCAGTAGCTTCCCATCCTGTACATAACATGGATGTCTTCAGGCCCGAATTTCAGTCCCACTTCCCTTCCGACTTCCGCATAATCTGTGGTATGAACCATATAAGTACGAAGTTCTGTCTCAATCAGGATCTCATAATGCACACCCTTGAACGTAATGTTGCGCACGATTCCTCTGATCTTCGCCTGATCGGGATCTACGATATCCAGATCCTCAGGCCTTAACACAACTTCGATCTCTTCATTATCTTCAAATCCCTTATCCACACACTCGAACTCATATCCGTCAAACGCAACAAGGTAGTCCCGGATCATCGTTCCCTCGATGATATTGGATTCCCCGATAAAGCTTGCCACGAAACGGTTTTCCGGCTCGTTGTAGATATCTGTCGGAGAACCGATCTGCTGGATCTCACCATTATTCATAACTACAACCGTGTCAGACATGGACAGGGCTTCTTCCTGGTCATGGGTAACATAGATGAAAGTGATCCCAACTTCCTGCTGGATTTTCTTTAACTCTACCTGCATCTGCTTGCGGATCTTTGCATCCAACGCACCCAGAGGCTCATCCAGAAGCAGGACTTTCGGTTCATTTACCAGTGCTCTGGCGATCGCAACTCGCTGCTGCTGTCCGCCGGAAAGCAGGGTTACGTCTCTTTTTTCAAAGCCTTCGAGTCCTACCATCTTCAGCATACGTTCAACCTTCTGGGCGATGACAGTCTTATCTACTTTCTTCAGATTCAGGCCGAATCCAATATTCTCTGCAACATTTAAATGAGGAAAAAGTGCGTACTTCTGAAATACGGTATTTACCTCTCTTTTGTAAGGGGGCAGTTTGGAAATCTCGATCCCGTCAAACAGTACCTCTCCGTCGCTTGGCTCTTCAAAGCCCGCGATGATCCTGAGAGTGGTTGTCTTGCCGCATCCGCTCGGCCCGAGCAGTGTCAGGAATTCCTTTTCATAAATATCCAGATTGATGCCTCGCAAAACCTGCTGATCATCAAAATTCTTTGTCAGATTTTTTAATTCAATCAGTTTGTTCATCATCTTTTCCTTTCTCTAAATGTTTTTTTATTTTTTGTTGCTCTTGTTTCTTTCACATCTGCTGTTTCCTCTTCGTTATCAGCGAATGAATGATAAAGATCACCAGCGTAGCCGCCAGCAGGATCGTGCACAGCGCATTGATCTTTGGCGTTACTCCTGTTTTGAGCTGTGTATATACCTTGATCGGCAGCGTAGATAATCGCGGTCCGTTTACAAAGATACTGATGACTACATCGTCCATGGACATGGCAAATGCAAGCAGCGAACCCGAGATCACAGCCGGCATGATCAACGGCAGCGTGATATCCCAAAACGCCCGTAAAGGCCCTGCGCCCAGATCCCTCGCCGCCTCTTCCAGTGCCGGGTCCATACCTGCCAGCCTTGCCTTCACTTCCATCAGGATATAGGGCACACAGAATACCGTATGGCCGATCAGCAGTGTCAGCATACCAAACGGCAGGTTCAGCATATAAAAGAATGCCATCAGCACCATACCAAGGATGATCTCCGGGATCATTAGCGGCAGGATGGAAATGTATTCCAGTGCCCCTTTGGTTTTCCAGTGGATCCTGGATAAGCCAACTGCGCCCAGAGTACCGATCACGGCACTCACCAGACAGCTTAACACGCCAAGGATCAGGCTGTTTACCAGTGCCTCCAGCATTGCTCTGTCATGGAACAGTTCCTGATACCATTTCAGAGAAAAACCTGTAAACTTTACCGGCAGCTTCGACTCATTAAACGAGAATACGATCACTACCGCAATGGGGAGATACATCAGAAAAAAGATCAGCCCCATATAAAATCCGGCAAACTTTGAATTCTTTTTCATCCGATCCCCTCCAGTTCTTTGGCATTTGTGACTTTTTTGTAGATCATGATCAGCACACTTGTCAGCACCATCATCACCACCGCAAGTGCTGCCGCAAACGGCCAGTTGCTTCCTCTGGTCATCTGATCCTGGATCAGGCTTCCGACCAGTACAACCTTATTTCCGCCCAGGATATCTGCGATAAAGAACAGTCCCATAGACGGCACAAAAGTCAATATCACACCGGAGAGCAGCCCCGGCAGTGTAAGTTTCAGTGTTACGGTAAAAAAAGCCTGCATTCTGGATGCGCCGAGATCCCTAGCGGCCTCCACATAAGACCAGTCCAGCTTCTCTGCGCTGGAATATACCGACATGATCATGAACGGAAGCAGTACATAGATCATACCGATCACGATCGCCGGGTAGCTGTACAGGATTGACAGCGGCTTCTCAATGATCCCAAGCTTTATCAGTATAAAATTCAAAAGTCCTTTTTTCTGCAGGATGATGATCCAGCCATACAGACGGATCAGGGAATTTACCCAGAAAGGCATGGACAGCAGAAGCTGTGCTTTTTTTTTGCGGTGTTCGGGCATCCTCGCCATGAAGTAGCCGAAGGGGTAGCCTGTCAGGGCAATCACGATCGTACTGGTAAATGCCAGTTTCAGTGATTCCACAAAGGTGTTCAGATATACCGGTTCCAGAATGTTTCTGTAATTATCCAGCGTGAATTTCCAGGTCACCCCGAACCCTCTCGACGGTGTCGCGAAGCTTAATGCCACCATATAGATCAGAGGGCATACCACAAATACGATCGTGAAGATATATAACGGAAGCGCCATCCATGCAGAACTGTCAGATTGTTTCCTACGCTTCTTCATGAATATCCTCCCTGTCTACCAGTACTGCATCTGTCGGCCGGAAGCTGCAGCTCACCATTTGTCCCTCTGTTACAGATGCGTCGATTCCATATCTGCTGGCGATCAGTTCTGTACCGTCATTTAATTTCAGCGTCACACGGAGCTGACCGCCCGCGAAATTCTTCTCTGCCACAGTTGCCTGTAAGCCGTACAGACTGTCTGTACCGGAATTATCTATGCTCTCCTGAAGCAGGATGTTCTCACTTCTTACCGCCAGGGTTACATTTTCTCCGGCTGTCAGATGGCGCTTTGCAGCCGTACCGCGCTCCCTGCCTTCAGACATCTCTGTCTTTACTGCAATTCTGTCTTTTCCGATCCTTACGATGGCTTCCTGCTCCCGAATGCATTCTACAGTTCCATGCAGGATATTTGCATTTCCCACAAATGTTGCCACGTAACTGGTTTTGGGATGATTGTAGATTTCATCCGGTGTTCCGATCTGCTCAATGCGTCCGTCTTTCATTACCGCGATCCTGTCGGACATATTGATGGCTTCTTCCTGGTCATGCGTGATATAGACAAATGTAATTCCAAGCTTCTTCTGCAAGTGCTTGAGTTCTATCTGCATTGCCCTGCGAAGCTGCAGATCCAGTGCCCCCAGCGGCTCATCCAGCAGCAGTACCTTCGGATTATTTACCAGTGCCCTTGCAATGGCAACCCGCTGTTTCTGACCGCCGGAGAGCTCTGACGGCTTTCGCTTCTCATATCCCTCAAGCTGTACCAGTTCCAGCATCTGAGAAACTTTTTTCTTGATCTCGTTCTTTGGGATTTTCTTCAGTTTCAGACCGTAGCCGATATTCTCCGCCACATTCATATGCGGAAAAAGTGCATAATTCTGAAATACGGTATTCACATCCCTCTGGTGCGGCTCCAGGCCGGTCACTTCCCTGCCGTCCAGCCAGACGCTTCCTTCATCGGGCTGCTCCAGGCCGGCAATGATCCGCAGTGTGGTCGTCTTGCCGCATCCCGAAGAGCCTAACAGTGTGATAAACTCGCCTTTGCTGATGGCAAGGCTGATATTATCAAGAACTGTTTCACCTTCTGTGAAGCTTTTCTTTATCTTTTTTAATTCAAGTGAAATCTCTGTCAATTTTGTTCAACTCCTTTCCCCGGAAACAGATCTGTGGATAAAAAAAGATACGAAACCATACGCTAAAGCTTTCGCCCTTACATCAGCCTGTGCCGGTGTCTGCACCTGTTACAGTGCCAGTCTCTGCGTGGTTTCGCATCTGTATATGTCTGTATCTTCAATTATAAATAAAGCTGGTCCGTCCTGTTCCATCCAGTCTGCGCGCACTCCTGTACGTGCATGATCCCCGTGTACAGCGATTCTGAGTTCACGCAGAACAGCCGCAGTATGAGCTGCGGTTCTTTCTGCGTATTCACCTGCCGGATACTCTGCAGTATCATTTACATACCATGCGGAAGCAGCAAAAGCTTCTGTCTGCAGATCAGAAAAATATGTAATGTCTGATGTCTGTATTGCTGTATCTCTTTTCACTTTTGCTGTCCTCCTCTCTGAGATCCGGAAAACCGGCTCTCTGACTTTCTCACATAAGAAAACCGGAAATCAACCATTCTTCTTGATAGATTCCCGGTTACTGATCATTTTTATCTAATTCAAAAGTTATATTAAAGGATAGACCGGAGATTGTCAAGTAAATTTCTCTTTACAATCGCTGTCTCTTTTCACTCCATTTTCAGCGGTATGCGTGTTGCTTTTTTCTTCCCATCTTTTCTGAATATCAGCAGGTATGCGATCACACATATTATTACAGATAGCAGCGAACCCGTTGCCGTTGCAAGTCCCATCGGGAGCAGTGTCTGCGGAAACAGTTTCGAGGTAAAATAAACTCCCGGCACACGTACCAGCGCGATCGCTGTAATATTGTGCAAAAACGACAGCTCTGATCTGCCACACGCGCAGAAATATCCGCTAAAGCTGAAATGTACCCCTGCAAAAATGCAGTCCCAGATATATCCGCGGATATACTGTCCGCCTGCGATCCTGACTGCCGCATCTGCCGTAAATAATCCCACAACAGGTTCCGCGACAAACTGAATCGTAACCGATACGATCAGTCCAAACCCGACTGCGATCATTGTGGCATATTTCAGGGTCTGTGCCGCCCTCTCCGGTTTGCCTGCGCCAATATTCTGCGCTCCAAGGGCAGATACTGTAGAGAGCATGGAAGATGGCACCAGGAAAAGGAAGCTGATGATCTTTTCAACGATTCCTACTGCCGCCGCATCGCTTAAGCCACGGCGGTTTGCAATGATCGTAATAATGATAAATGCGATCTGGATCAGCCCATCCTGCATTGCCACAGGCACACCAATCCTCAGGATCTGTCCCATAGTGCGCTGCCGCGGTCTGAAATCGTTCTTCGCAACAGAAATCCCTGTATTCTTTTTCAGAATCACCACAAGAGCGATCACTACGCTGACTGCCTGGGATAAAGTAGTTCCCAGTGCGGCACCTGCCGGTCCCATATGCAGGGCACCGATAAAGACATAATCCAGCACAATATTTGTCACACAGGCCACTGCGATAAAGTACATCGGACTCCTGGAATCCCCCAGTCCTCTGAAAATGGAACTGATGATATTATAGGCAGTGATAAACGGGATTCCGATAAAGCAGATCCTTAGATATGTAACAGTCCCCGATACTGCTTCTGCCGGAGTAGACATCACTGTTACGATCGGGTGTACCAGACAGAGCAGAACTGCCATCAATCCAACTGCGACCAGCATAAATAATGTAACTGTATTTCCGATCGATCCGGAAGCACCTTTCTTATCATTCGCCCCGATCGCTTTTGCGATGCTTACCGTTGAACCCATGGCCAGTCCTACGATCATAACCGTAAGCATATGCATGACCTGGCTGCCGACAGACACTGCCGTCGTTCCTGCCACGCCCTCAAACTGTCCGATGATAAACAGATCGGCCATACCATAAAGTGTCTGCAGAAAATAAGACAAAAGATAAGGCAGTGAAAAATACAGGATATTCTTCCAGACACTGCCGGATGTAAGATTTCTTTCCATGCTGTAACAAACTCCTCTCATTGTCATTCACATTATAGTAAACCTTACAACGGTTGTAGAGTCAAGCCGTTAAGCTACTTTTTATAAAAAAAGCCAAACCGGCTCAGGAATTCCTGAACCGGCTCAAAAAATCTTTCGTCATTTCTTTTTTCGGATTGTCAAAAATATCTGAAGAAGTTCCATCTTCAACGATCACGCCATCCCCCATAAAGATCACACGCTTTGCCACATCCCTGGCAAATGCCATCTCATGAGTTACAATGATCATGGTCAGACCGTCTTTTGCAAGTGTACGCATAACTTCAAGAACCTCTCCTACCATCTGGGGATCCAGCGCAGAAGTAGGCTCATCAAAAAGCAGAATCTCCGGCTCCATCGCAAGGGCTCTGGCAATCGCCACACGCTGCTTCTGTCCTCCGGAGAGCTGTTTGGGCTTGGCATTGATATAAGGTGCCATGCCTACCTTTTCAAGATACATTACAGCGTTTTTTTCCGCCTCTTCCTTACTCTTCTTCAGAACCTTCTCCTGTCCTACTGTGCAGTTCTTCAAAACTGTCATATTGTTAAAAAGATTAAAGCTCTGAAATACCATTCCGACTCTGGAACGGTATTCCGGCACATTCATGTGCTTATCCATAATGTCTGCGCCATGATAGCTGATCTCTCCCGATGAAGGAACCTCCAGCAGATTCATGCAGCGCAGCAACGTGGACTTTCCGGAGCCGGAAGGTCCTATGATACAGGTCACATCTCCGGGGCTGACCGAAAAATCAATATCCTTTAATATTTCACGGTTTCCGAAGGATTTTCCCAGATGATGTACCTCAAGGATCGTTTCGCCCATAATCATTCGCCCTTCCTTTCCTTGTAAGAATACATTCCGCTGGTATGTGCGAGTGTATCAGCAGTTGCCAGATCATAATTATCCGGACCATCCATCTTCTTTTCGATAAGTCTGAGCAGACGCGAGCAGGTAAAGGTCATGATGAAATAAATCACCATTGCAATGGTAAATGCCTCGAAATAGGTATAGAGAGCACCAGCGACTCCTTTTGTGGTATAAAACAGCTCAACGGTTCCGATGATTGAAAGCACACAGGTATCCTTGATGTTAATGATCAGGTTGTTTCCAATCTGCGGCATAATATTGCGCAGTGCCTGAGGCAGTATAACGCTTGTCATCGTCTGCACATGAGTCATGCCGATCGCTTTCGCACCTTCTGTCTGTCCCGGATCAACGGAAAGGATTCCGCCCCTGACAGTCTCTGCCATATACGCTCCCGTATTGATGGATACGATCAGAATGGCGGCAAACCACATGGACATATTTATGTTAAACAGATACGAACTTCCGAAATAAATAAACATTGCCTGGGCCATCATCGGTGTTCCGCGGAAAAATTCCACATAACACGCCATGATAAATTTAACGACCCGGACCAGGATACGTTTGCCAACGGAATCATTTCTTTCTTCCGGAATGGTCTGAATGATTCCTACTATAAATCCTATGATACAGCCAAACAGGGTTCCCACCAGTGCCAGCCACATACTGACACCGGCTCCCTTCAGGAAGGATGGGCCATATTGCTGTAAAATATA
>CAVCYJ010000050.1:0-16204 GCA_963605995.1 Holdemanella biformis
TAAAGAGTCGTTGGGTGAGAATCCCAAACAGGGTGCGAGTCCCTTGTAGTATATTTAGTCTGCAATTCACTGTATTCTTGAGATAGTATTCATGGGGAATACTGCGATGTAAAGAATAGAAGTGGATGATCAGCCTGTACATTAAGTATTCCCTGCCGGATATGGCAGGGATTTTTTTGACCTCGGAGCAAGTGTACCTTGACAGCTGAATATCGGAAGCAGCTTTACTCTTTAGCTTTTGGAAATACGGTGAGATTCCGGTATGGTTTTATCTTCACTGTAATACGGACGAACACTGTAAGAGCATTGGAAAAAATTTTGTACCTATTTTCAGAGAAAACAGATATCAATATTGATTTTAGTTAATGCCATACAAAATTATTTAAATATTATTGGGAAGATGTTCCCTGTAACATAAGTAACTGTTTAATTTCATTCTATAAAAGAAAGGAGATCTATATGAAAAATTTAAAAATGAAATTAACAAAACGTATCATGACTCTGTTGATGGCTGTAATGATGGTTGTGACAATGTGTGTCCCGGCTTTTGCAACAGAAACAACAGGCGAAAACAGTTTTACACTTCCGGTATCTATTCAGACTGAAGTTATGAATGGTAAAGTAATCAAAGCTGCCAATGTAACGTTAAATGAAGGCGATACAGCCTTAGTTGCATTGAAAAAACTGTATCCGGCAGAAACAGAAAAAACAGAAACTGTTTCAGGAATTGAATATCATTATCTTGGCGATTTAAAATGGTATGAGAGTTCCTATACTTATGAGGGAGTAACTTATACAAATAATTATATCCCGGCAATCAAAATGACCGGTCATTCTCAGAGTAACAGATTTTTTGGAGATAATGGTGTTGCAAGTACAGATTCTATAGCATCAAAATTGGACTATGAATATTTAACTTCTTTAAATACTACTGAAGAAGCTCTTGGATTAAGTGTAAATAGCACTTTCAATAACAAAGTACACTCTAGTGACTGGTTATCTGAAAAAGATTATAACAATTATTCAGGATGGATGCTTTTGATTAATGGAAATACAAATAACAAAGGTGTTGATACAGTTCTTACTAAAGATAGTGGAAGTGTATGCCTTGCATTTAGTATGGCAACTGGACTGGATTTAGGACAGACTGGTTATATGAAGAACTCTAAAGGTGAATGGACACAGGTTGAACCTTGGTAAATTCCTAAAAGTTAATTAAAAGCAGATCAAACAAGGAGTGGGGGTGTATTATGCCCGCTCCTTGTTAATTTAAGGTGATACAATGAATAAACAATTGAAAAATAAATATCGTTTTTTTATCCCAATAGTATTCTTAATGCTTTTTGTGATTCTCGGATTATCAGTTATAAATGTGAAAGCAGAAACTGGGTTCACAAAAAATGACAAAGGCGAATATGAAATATGGGATGCTTCCGGATTTGATGAATTTAAACAGGAAGTTCTCAATGGAAATAATTTTTCAGGAGAAACTATATTATTAAAAAATAATATTTCCATACAAGTAAATCAGAGTGTTTCAACTAAAGCTTTTTTGGGGGATTTTGAAGGCGAAGGTCATCAAATCAGTTATGCTACCGACAAGTTTTTAAAAGGAAAAGAGGTTTTTCCTTTTTCGGGAGCGAAAGGGAAAATTAATAATTTAAAGTTAAATGTTGATAACTGTGAATTAATAAATACCTCTGCAATATCCGCAGGGTTATTTCTTCCGAGTAGTTGGCAGGGAATAGTAAATGGTGTTGAGGTTTCAGGTACGATAAAAGTAACCTTATCATCTCCTGAAGTAAATATATGTTTTTCTGTTATTAGTTCCTTAAAAGGCGAAGTTAGAAATTGTAGTTCTAATATAGTTTTCGATGTAGATGCTACTTCTGAAGTATTAAATAAGTTCAATGCATATCTTTGTTTAACTGAATTTGGCTCGGCAACATCAAGTAGCCGTACCGTGTACACAAATTGTTTTTCTTACGGAAGTAGTGAAGATAAATTTGCTGCATACTCAGAGGAATTAGCTGAAAAAAGTATGATCAGCATCTCAGCATTTGCAAGAACTAATGCCAATTGCAAATTTAACAATTGTTATTATGATAGTACGTTGATGCCATCAATATACTATGGTGGAAACTTGGAATCAATTCAAAAAAAAATTGCTGATTTAAAACAATTAAACCAGTCTTTCGCCCGCACAACAGAACAGATGCATTCCCAGGATACTTACGAAGGATTTGATTTTGATAAATACTGGGAAATATCTGCTGATAAGAATAACGGATATCCATACTATTCTCCGCGTGAAGTAATTGTAACACTGGATGTTAAACCAATAATTACCGAACAGAAGATCTGGAACACGGAAACTCCAAAGGATCAGAATAAATACGGCAAAACAAATACCTATTATTATCCTTATGTAGGTGATACAACTGTAGATATTGATCATTTTGAATTTGCAAACGTAACTGCCAAACAGCAAACCCTGATTGATACTTATGGAATCACACCTGATCTGAATACCTCTGATATCGAATCTGCCAATGTGGAAATGAATTATCTTGGAAACAGACCGGTAACAATAACATGGAAGGATAATGCAACCCCAAGTCTGACGGTTGCAAAGGCGGATCAGGCAAAAGAGGATGGTTATGTATTCCGTGTAAATGTTCTTACAGGCACCTGCGAAGTCGTTGATAACGGAGCAGAGGTGGCACATACAGATGAATGGTATTATCAGAAGGCTCAGGATGCAATAAACCTTATTTTACAATGTGGATCTTATGACGTAGATAATCCCTGCTGGAATGATGGTAATATCTGGTTTGTATTCACCGCTGCAAGATGTCATTATTATCCAAATGGAGACACGCAGTATTTCGATAAATGGTTTGCAAATACGAAGAAGAAGCTCCAGGAAATGAAAGACAGCGGAGAAGAATTGGATCCTGATCATTATAATGTATACCAGAAGCTGGTACTTACTATTGAAGCGATTGGATATGATCCAAGAGATATTGACAGTTATGATCTTCTGGAATTTATCTCTCAGCCGGAAATTGTAAACAGTAACAATTATCTGGCAAAGGAATATACAATTCATGCGTTAAAAGCAGCCGGTTATGAATCATGTAACCTTACAAATGCAGATATGGATGCGTGGGCACATGAGAAAGCAGCGGGAATAGATGAAACGTTGACTAAAACAGACAACGGAACAGCTTCCCTGGACAACGCTGATAATTTTATGGCATGGCAGACTTTGCTTTACTGGTATAACAAATCTGGATTTGAAGATGTAACAAATGCGATCAACAGATCATTTGAGACAAACTATGTTCCGATGCAGGTTCAGCGTGCAACTGGTGCGTTGTGTACTGCTGCATATGAACAAACTGATCCAAGCGGCGATGGAATTGATGGAAATAATGCATGGAATGATGCTCAGGGACTTCTGTATGCAACAACCTATGACAGAGATATTCTGAACAAAGATACCGGATTTATCAAGAACGGCAACACCATACTGGATGCGACATTTGATCTGATTAATTTTGAAACAGGTGGTATTCCCGGCTTCTACTGGTATGATCCGGCACAGATTGCAAGAGGTCTGGAAGGATATGTAAGAAGCTACCAGCGCATTCATTTAGGTGAAAACACAACTGTTTTCTGGGATTTCTCAGATGTCGAAGTCCCGACCAAAACTGTCAACGACATGATTCTTGCGCTTGATGAGGACAGCGAGAAGAAGGATGTCAAAGCAGCAAGGGCTGCTTATGATGCATTAGACGAAACGCATAAGGCAATTTTCAGCAAAGATATACTGAGAAAACTTCTTGCAGCGGAAAATGGCAAAGATGATTCTATCACAAAGGTAATCGCAGCCATTGATGCTCTCCCGGCAGCAGATAAGCTGACACTGGAAGACCGTGAAGCCGTAGCGAAGGCAAGAACTCTCTATGATGCACTTGATGATGAGTCAAAGACTGTGATCTCCAATTATTCCAGGCTGACAGAAGCAGAGGCAAGGATCAAAGAGCTGGAGAAGAAACAGACAGAGAAGGAAGAGGATAAGGCAGCCGCCGGAAAGGTGACGGAAGCTATCACCGCACTTCCTTCCGCAGACGAACTGACCCTTGATCCGTATGTTCTGAAGCTTCTGGACACTGTGCAGGCAGAGTACGATGCACTGACCGAAGCACAGAAGGAACTGGTAACGAACTACAGCACTTTACAGGCGCTGAGAAAACTGATCCCTGATCTGAAAGCAGCAGCGGCAGTTGCGGATAAGATCAGTGCGATCGGTGAGGTGACCTCTGATAATTATCAGAAGAAACAGGCTCTTGTCATAGAAGCGAGAACCGCATATGATGCACTGACAGCAGATCAGAAGAAACGTGTTACGAACTACGCGGAGCTTGAGAAGGCGGAATTGTTTATCAGCCATCAGACTACAGATGCAAAGGTAACCTATGTGATCACCTTTATTGATGAACTGAATACCACAACATCCTCTGCAGGTGTCCTGTCTGACGGACCTCTGAAGCTGACAGAGAAGAATAACAATGTACCGACAGAAAAGATCTGGAACAGCTGGAAAGATTATGTTGTAAACGCAAGGGCACTGTACAATACTCTTGATGAGCAGCAGAAGACCCAGGTTACAAACGTAGGTTCTCTTGAAAAAGCAGAAGGTTATATTTATCAGCTGAAATCCGATGCGCTGAAAGAAATGCTCAGGGCTCTCCCGGATGCGGAAACAGTCCGTGCCTGTGAAGCACCGCAGCCAACAGAAGCACCGGCTGCGCAGGAAACACCGGCAGAGGCTTCTGATTTCTCAGATGGAAGCGCAGATGCTTTTACTTCCGATATCAGTGAGCAGTCAGCAGCACAGACAGACAGTCAGCAGTCAGAATACAGTGCAGACGTTACTGATGAAGAGAATGCCGGCTCCGTAATTGCAGATGAGGCAGAGGTACCGGCTGCAGATTTCTCGGCAGAAGAGGAAGTCCCGGCAGCAGGAGATACTGCGAAACGTGAACTTACGGAAGCGGAACTGAAACAGATCGCAGCAGCTAAGAACGCATATGACCAGTTGACAGAAACAGAAGAAACGAAATTCAGAAGTGAGAATACAGCCCTGGTAGAGAATATGGAGAAGCTGATCGCCATGGCTCTGACTTACGAAAAAGGCCAGAGTGAATATCAGCAGCTCTTCGCTGATGAGGCGGCTTCCGTTTATACGGCTGTAAAAGACAATCCTGTAGACAGGGATTCTTATGCACAGGTAAAGGCATTCCTTGACCGCTATGCGAAGGATTACCAGAGACAGGAAGATGCAATGGCAGGTCTGAAGATCAAAGCCGGTGACCAGGAGATGACCTTTGCAGAGGTGATCGCCGCCCTGACAGCACAGGCTGAAAAAGCAGGCAAAGATATCTCCGATGCACAGCAGGCAGATGACTGGATCAGCAGCCTTCCGACAGCTGTTACCAGAGAGAACATTGCAAGTGTGGAAACAGAGCTTGCAGAACTTCAGAAACTTATTGACAGCATGAGTGCAGAGGGCAGATCCTACATGTGGAATGCAAAGCAGCTGGAACTGATCAAGACGATTGTTGCAGATTACCATATTGAACTTGCCGGAAAACAGAATGCATTCAAGGCAGATATGCCTGCCGGCCTGCAGACCAAAGCTATCAATTACAAGACGATCCAGATAAGCTGGAACAGTGTTGATAATGCAGACGGATATATGGTATACCGCCGGACAGAAACCGGAAGCTGGAAGCTGATCGCAGATCAGGTAACAGATATTTCCTATAAGGATCAGAAAGCAGTTACCGGAAGAACCTATTATTATACAGTGAAAGCTTATTCCCGGGCATGGGGTGAAAAGGTTGTAAGCAGTTATGACAAAAATGGCGTGACCGGAAAAGCGAAACTGGGCAAAGCAAAAATTACGGCAGTAAATTCCGAAAGCTACAATACTATCCGTGTTACATGGAATAAGGTTTCCGGAGCTAACGGCTACAGGATATACCGTTCCACTTCGAAGGATGGCAAGTATACGGCAGTCGGATCAACTGCAAAGAACGGCACCGTTACCTTCCTTGATAAGAAGGCAGTTACCGGAAAGACGTATTATTACAAAGTACGTGCTTACAGAAAGGTAAATGATAAGAAGGTTTACGGAAGCTATTCAGCAGCAGTAAAGGGAAAAGCAGTTCTCTCTGCCCCGGCACTGTCTGTGGGATCCACATCAGAAACTGCAGTTCTTGCATGGAGCAGGGTAAAGGGTGCTGACGGATATCATGTATATGCCAGCGATTCCAAAAACGGTACTTATGTCCGCATCAGGACTACCAAAGGCACAGGCATGACAGACGAGAGCCTTACTACAGGCAAGACCCGTTATTACAAGGTACGTGCTTACAGAAAGGTAAACGGAAAGGCTGTATATGGCACTTTCTCCAAAGTAAAAAAAACAGTCATTAAATAAAAAGACGGACAGATGTGCTTTCTCCCCTGCCTGATGCAGGGGAGGGTCATCTGTCATTTTGCATTGCATCCGAAAGAAGCTGCCGGTGGCAGGTTCTGTAGGAGATTTTATGAAAAGTAAAAAAAGCGGAGGAAATGAATGAATAAACAATGGATGGCACTGATTCTTTGTGCAGGAATAGCAGTTACTGCATGTCCTGTCCCCGGAGCACAGGAGCCACCTGCAGAACAGATACAGGAAGAGCAGACAGGAGACAGTCCTGCCGCAGCACAGACAGATGAACAGGAAATCGCGGAGGCTGAGGATGAGTTTCAGGCCGAAACAGACAAGAGCACATCTGAAAATGAATCGGACGATGAAGCCGACAGAACCAGGATGGATATACAGACAATGATCGCCTGTATCCAGGAGGCTGCTGCCATAGAGGAACCTGATCTGTCCTCGGATACGGTCACGGATTTCTTTCTTGCCAGTGACACCTACGACAGTCTGACGGAGGAAGAAAAGGCAGCACTGCCTTCCGGGATCACAGAAGCACTTAAAACCGTGCAAAACCGGATCGCCGCACAGATCTCAACTGCTGACGGAGTGACGGTTACGGGAAATCCCTGGTATGTGCAGCTTCATGTACAGGAGGGAACCGGGCAGGAGCAGACGGTTCAGGAGCTGACAGAGGCTTATCCGGGTACTTTGCCACAGCTTCTTTTTGATATCAATATTTCCTATACAGATATCCGTACAGGAGAGGCTTATCAGCCGATGACTATGATCTCTTTGTCTTTTCCGGTACCGGAAGGGTATGAGAGCATGACGAAACCGCGGATCCTCAGACCTGCGGACGGTTCTTTTATGGAGCTGACACCGAAGATACAGGAGGATGGAAGCTTCTATCTGGACAGTGCCAGAACCCTGACTCATCTGATCATAGCAGATTTTCCGGCCGGACTTCAGGGAATCAGCCTGAGCAGCAGTTCTGTTAAGATCAACCGTGGTCAGAAGCATACACTTAAGGTGGTTCCCGTACCGGAATCCGTTACAGAGAACTATACCATTACATGGAAGAGCAGTAATACTTCTGTTGCGAAGGTAAACAAAAAAGGAGTGGTCACTGCTGTAAAGAATGGAAAGGCCACGATCACCGCCACGGTATCTGAGCATCCGGAAATGACTGCCTCCTGTAAGGTAACAGTCATGCAGGGTGCCAATACCCTGAAGAAGTCTGTCAGCCAGGTGATGGCAGAGACCAGTGCTTATATGCGTTCGGCAGATACGAATCCTTCTGTCGGCAGTGAATGGTATGTGCTCGGACTGGCAAGAGGCGGCCTGAGCCTGAAGGAGAAATATTTTTCTACCTATTATAATCATACGGCGAACTATATAGAGGAGAATAAGGGGATCCTGACAAATACTTCGAAATATACGGAGTATTCCAAGAGGATCCTGGTACTGACTGCGGAGGGAAAGGATGCCAGAAATGTAGGCGGATACAATCTTTTTCAATATATCTCGGATCTGAGTCTGGTGAAGGAGCAGGGGCTGAACGGCCCCATCTGGGCTCTGTTGGCTTTGAACTGTCACCCGGAATATTCCTTCCCTGATAATCCTTCTGCCGGGGAACAGAATTCAGAAGCGGCACTGGTGGATTTCCTGCTGCAGAGTGAGCTGTCCGGGGGCGGCTGGGCTCTGATGGGAAATAATGCGGATTCGGATATTACGGGAATGACCCTGCAGGCACTGGCTCCCTATTACAACAAAGCCGGATATGAGAATGTGACCGCTGCGATCGACCGGGGACTTACGATCCTTTCTGAGATGCAGAATGATGACGGGGGATATTCTACTATGGGTGTGGAGACAGAAGAATCCTGTGCGCAGGTTATTACGGCACTGTGCAGTCTGGGAATAGACCCGGAGACGGATCCCCGTTTTATCAAAGGCGGACACTGGACGATAGAGAATCTTCTGAGTTACCATATTGCGGGAAGCGGGTTTATGCATGTAAAGGAGGGAGCCGGAAATAATGGCGGAGCTGCCGCCGGTACGCTGGACGGTATGGCTACAGAGCAGGGCTATTATGCTCTTGTTGCCTATCAGCGTCTGAAGGATGGCAAGACAAGCCTGTATGATATGTCTGATGTCAGTATCAAAGAGGGCGGAAAGGGTGACGGTTCGGGAACAGGCATCAAGGAGCCTACTCCGATCCCGACTCCCACACCGGTCCCGACGGCGACACCGTCCGGAAGCGGGAATACGAAAACTCCGGGAGGCTCCGGCAAATCGCTGGGGAGCAAATCTTCCGGAAAGAATGATTCTTCTGCGGATGCTTCCGGAAAAAGTACCGGCAGTTCCAAAAGCACTTCCAAAAGCGGCAAGTCAAAGAACAGCAAATCGAAAAACAGTAAGGATTCCGGTGGCTGGGATTTTGAGGCAGAGCCTTATACGGAAGCGGAGGAAGCTTCACAGGCGGACATCGGTGAAGATGGTGATGCAAAATCGGGAGAAGCTGTAACAGGCGGTCATTTTTCTGTGAAGGAATATGCCATGGTCTTCGGTTTTGCCGGAGCAGGTGCTCTGATCGGAGGAATGGCAGGCAGCGCTGTTAAAATGGGAGTGAAGGCTCTGATACGAAAGCGGAGGAAAAGAGAATGAGGATAAAGAAAAAGGGGCTTGCCCTGTGGCTTGCAGTGTTTCTCGGCATCAGCTCCCTCACAGGCTGTGGAAGCACAGGCAACGATATGACACAGCTTTCACAGAAGGGGGCGGAGATTTTAAACAGCTCAGAGGATGATTCAGCGGGAGATGCGGAGCCGTTAAAGACAAAGACGAAGCTTCCTGAGGACGGGATCATCACTCAGGCGCAGATGGAAACGATTGCAGGAAAAGATGAAGAGTATTATTTTACCGGAAAGACAGACAGCGGGATCAGCTATAAATGGACATACAACGGAAGCCAGATTCAGAATCCTGTGGAACAGAAACTCCTTGTTCAGTGTACGGAGGATGGAACGGAGGATGTAAAGAAGGCGGCCAATGATGCTCCTTATGCTTTGAAGGTGACGCTGGAAAAGATGAATCTTGCTGCTCCTGCAAAGCTGACGCTTAATCTGAAGGAGAAATGGGATGCCGATAAGGTTCTGTACTGTATTGAGGAGGATGGAAAGCTTTATCAGCTGGACACGGCAGAGATAAGTACCAGAGAAACCGGTAAAAAGAAGGTCGAGCGTACGACTCTTACCTTTAATGTGACCAAAACAGGCGGGGATTTCTATCTCGTCGGCGGTTCCACCTCCGGTGGCTCCACAGATGAGCAGACAGAGGATAAGGCGAAAGATACGACGAAGGAGAATACTGAGAAGAAGGATACACAGACAACCGATTCTGCCGGCAGCTCTGCGGAACCGGATACCTCTGATAATGGCGGTGATACTTCCGGGAATGGCAGTGACAGTTCCGGTGACAGCTCCGGCGGCAGCAGTGCCATGACCTGTACCTTTTCGATCGAGTGTTCCACGATTCTGGACAACTGGAATGATCTGAAGGAATCGAAAGCGGAGTTTGTTCCTGCGGATGGCTGGATATTGTATGCTTCGGAAATAGAATTCTATGAGGGAGAAACCGTGTTTGACGTTCTCAAGCGTGTGTGCAATGAGGCGGGGATCCAGATGGAATCCGAGTGGACTCCTATGTACAACAGCTATTATGTATCCGGTATCAATAACCTGTATGAATTTGACTGCGGCAAGGATTCCGGATGGATGTACTGTGTCAATGGATGGTATCCGAATTATGGCTGCTCCAAGTATACGCTGGAAGACGGAGATACCGTAGAATGGCGTTATACCTGTGATCTCGGCAGGGATGTGGGGGATCAGTATTATGACTGATGCTTTCTCCCGCTGCCATCCCGTTTTAAATTTCTTTTATTTCGCCGTGGTGCTGGGTTTTACCATGTTTATCCAGCATCCGGTTTACCTGGCGGTTTCTTTCGTGGCTGCCACTGCTTATTCCATGTGGCTGAACGGAGTGGGGAAGGTCCTGAAGCTGAATTTCCTTCTGACGGTTCCGAGCCTTCTGATCGTTGCGCTGCTGAATCCGATGTTTAACCATTATGGAGTGACACCGCTTTTTTATATAGAGAGCAGCGGGAACTGGGTTACGCTGGAAGCCCTGGTATATGGAATTGTCCTGGGATGTGTGCTTTTTATCATGATCCTGTGGTTTTCCTGTTATAACCGGATCATGACCAGTGATAAATTTATCTACCTCTTCGGCAGGATCATACCCGCAATGTCTCTGATGCTGTCCATGGCGCTTCGGTTTGTGCCGCATTTCGCCGCCCAGCTAAAGGTCATCCGGAACGGACAGAAGTGTGTGGGAATGGATGTAAGCAACGGCAAATGGTTAAAAAAGGTCCGGTATGCCTTAAATATGGTATCGATCCTTGTGACATGGGCACTGGAAAATGCGATCGAGACAGCGGATTCCATGAAGAGCAGAGGATACGGACTGAGGGGCAGGACTGCTTTTTCTATCTACCGTTTCAATCGGAGAGATCGGATTTTCGGAGGGCTTCTGATTGTACTTTTCGCAGTTTCCGGATATGGATGTTATCATGGTGCTGCTTTTTCCCAGTATAATCCAAGGATCCTTCTGGCAGGATTTACCATTTTCGGACGGACTCCGGGAAAGTCCTGCGATCCGGTGCTGGCAGTCCTTACGTTTGTCAGCTTCGGGCTTTTCTGTTTTCTGCCTCTTATACTGGATCTGAAGGAGGAAGCTGCCATGAAGAAGAGCAGGAGTCAGATACACAGCGATATGAGTGTAACCTACAGACAGATTTATGAAGAGCTTGCGAAGGAAACGGAGGGAGAAGAGAGATGAAGATCATAGAAGTGAGGGATTTTTCCTTCCGTTATGCCAATGGAAACAGAGATTCCCTGAAAAATGTATCTCTGGATGTGGAGGAGGGAACCTTTAATGTGCTTTGCGGCAAGAGCGGCTGCGGCAAGAGTACACTGCTGCGGCAGCTGAAGTCTGACCTGGCACCTTATGGAAGTAAATCCGGACAGATCTGTTATTACGGGCAGGATCTGACAGAAATCGGACACCGGCAGCAGAGCCAGGAGATCGGCTATGTTCTGCAAAATCCCGAGAACCAGATCGTAACAGATAAGGTCTGGCATGAACTGGCTTTCGGGCTGGAGAGTCTGGGATACGATACACCGACGATCCGTCTCAGGGTAGCGGAAATGGCGAGCTATTTTGGCATTCATCAGTGGTTTTATAAAAATGTGTCGGAGCTTTCCGGAGGGCAGAAGCAGCTGCTGAACCTTGCTGCGATCATGGCCATGCATCCGAAGCTTCTGATCCTGGATGAACCGACCTCGCAGCTTGACCCGATCGCTGCCTCTGACTTTCTGGAAACAGTGCGTAAGATCAACCGGGATATCGGTACCACAGTGATCCTCACAGAACACCGGCTGCAGGATGTGATCCCCTGGGCGGATAAGGTATATGTGCTGGATAACGGGCGGCTGCTTACACAGGGAACACCCCGGGAGATCGGAGGATTTCTGAAGGAGGAGCGCCATGGAATGTTTTTGTCCATGCCGGTTCCCATGCAGATTTATGCGGAAGTAAAAAGTGATCTGCCCTGTCCGCTGACAGTCAGGGAGGGCAGGAACTGGATCACACAGGTCATGGATAAGGTGCAATATGACAGACCGGAGGAAATGCCCCGTAAACGGGAGAAGGCTGTCCGGTCCGGTGATCCCTCTGTACCTCTGGCGATCCAGGTAAAGGATGTATGGTTTCGGTATGAAAAGGATGGGGCAGATGTGGTCCGGGACCTGAATCTGGAAGTAAGACAGGGAGAGTTTTATGCCCTGGTCGGCGGCAACGGAACAGGAAAGAGCACAACCTTATCTCTGATCAGCCGTGTCCGGGCTCCGTACCGTGGCAAAATCCTGTTAAACGGCATGGATATCCGCAGATACACGGATACTCAGCTTTACAGAGGCTATCTGGGAGTTCTGCCGCAGAATCCCCAGAGCATGTTTATCCGGAAAACCGTCCGTGAGGATCTGTATTCTATTATCGGCGGCCCGAAAGAGAAGAAGTCTGCGGAATATACCGCCTCTATGAGGAAGGCGGAGGCGATTGAGGGAATTGTAAGCCTTACAAGGCTGGAAGGGCTGCTGGACCGCCATCCTTATGATCTGAGCGGCGGGGAGCAGCAGCGTCTGGCACTGGCAAAAGTACTTCTTTTGCAGCCCCGGCTTCTGCTGATGGATGAACCGACCAAGGGACTGGATGCGGAGTATAAACAGGAACTGGGGGAAATCCTTAAGAAGCTTCAGGAGCATGGCATTACGATCCTCATGATTTCCCATGATGTGGAGTTTGTGGCAGAGTATGCGGACCGGGTTGGCCTGTTTTTTCAGGGGAATGTAGTGACCAGCAGGCCGGCTTCGGAATTTTTTGCGGGAAACAGCTTTTATACTACTGCTGCGAACCGCATGGCAAGGCATTACTTTCCTGATGCAGTTACCGGAAAGGAGGTGGCTGAGTGCTTGAAGGAAAGGCTTTAGATCAGTTTATGGACCGGTTCTGGGGAGAAAGCCGGAATGAACAGCTTTTAAAGCCCGGAAAGTCCGTGATGGAACAAAGTTTTCTGACAGACAGTTCCGAAGATGACCTGGAAGAATACGGGCTAAAAGAAGATGGCATCATTATCCAGCCTATACACAAAGGAAAGATCGAGAAGCGTACCTGGATCGGGCTGATCATGTTTCTGGTGTTTGTACCGCTGGTGCTCTTCGTCCTGGTACATAAGTTTCATGGCAGACATGATGTGGTCATCAGCCTGCTGGTGCTTGCCTATTCGATGGTACCGTTCTTTATGGTATTTGAGGGACGGCATCCGCAGGCGAGGGAGATCATGGTCATTGCGGTAATGGCTGCCCTGGGAGTGGCAGGCAGAGGTGCATTTTTCATGGTCAGCAGCTTTAAGCCGATCGCTGCCATTGTGATCATTACCGGAGTATCGTTAGGCGGGGAGGCGGGATTTCTCTGTGCCTGTCTGATCATGATGATCTCAAATATGTTTTTCGGGCAGGGACCGTGGACACCGTGGCAGATGTTTTCTTATGGAATGATCGGGTATCTGGCGGGGATCCTTTTTCAGAAAGGGATCCTGAAGGCACGGAAACCGGATCTGTGTATTTACGGATTCTTAAGTGTGTTCCTGATCTTTGGAGGGATTATGAATCCGGCATCCATCCTGATGTCTTACGGGCGGATCACGAAGAAGAGCCTGATCGCATTTTATATCTCAGGTGCACCTGTGGATCTGGTGCAGGCAACTTCTACTGTGATTTTTCTGTGGTTCTTAAGCAGACCCCTGCTGGAGAAGCTGGAAAGAGTAAAAAGAAAATACGGGCTGCTGCAGCGGCCTGAAAATAAGGAGGAAAATGAAAATGGCAAAGAATAAGTTACTGCAGGCTTTTAAGGACCTGACACTGGCGGCCGGTATGGCTGTGGGGATTTTCGCATTCGGTCAGACAGATGTCCTGGCAGATACCCTTACCCTGACTGTGGAGAAGAACACGATCGGACAGGGGATGATCCTGGAGCCTACACAGGTAGAGTTTACCAAAGGAGAAACCTGCGCGGATGTCCTGCTGCGCGGGCTCAGTGAAAACGGGATCACACCGGTTTATGACACCAATACGAGTTATGGTTTCTATCTGAAGGGAATCAAAAACTGTGACAGCGGAAGCTTGAACCTTCCGGACTGCGTGAAAAGGGTTCTGGCAGAAACTACTACATGGACAGGGGATGCCTATCAGCTGTCCGATAATAAATATTCACCGGATCTGACAGAGTTTTCCTATTGTTCAGCTTCCGGCTGGACCTATACTCTGGATAATGTATTTATGGGAGTCGGAATGGGAGCCAGCCATCCGTCAGACGGAAGTGTTCTGCGTGTAATGTTTGCGCTGTGCGGTGGCCCGGATATTACCGGATGTGACCCGTCTAATAACAATAAGCAGATTTTCGAAGCAGCTGACAAGAGCAATCTGATCCGTATGATGGGAAAAGCCAATGCAGAGCGTTCCAGATGGTCACAGGTCAGCGGCTTCACCAGTGCATACGCAGAGGCTGACAGTGCGCTTACGACTCTGGATGCATCTGCAAACAGAGTTTATGAGGCAACACAGCTGCTCAAAAGCCTGGAGACTTCTCTTCCTGCGGCACCAAAGCTGATCAGTCTGAATGCTTCTGATCTCACTCTGACAAAGGGTGACAGTTATGCCCTGACCTGTACGATCGTTCCTTCTGATGCTGTCGGAACTGTAACATGGACTTCCTCCGACAGTTCTGTTGCATCTGTAAGCGGCGGAACTGTAACAGCAGTGGGCGAGGGAACCGCAGTGATCACCGCAAGGGTTTCCAAAAGTGTTTATGCAACCTGTAATATTTCCGTTTCTTCCAGACCGGTGGATGTCACAGGGGTAAGTATTTCTCCGTCCAGTCTGGCTCTTTCGACCAGAAGCAGCTCCAGGACTCTGGAATATACGATCACTCCAAACGGTGCAAAGCCATCTTCTATGCACTGGGAATCCTCTGACACTTCTGTGGTTTCTGTAGATGGAAACGGAAAGGTAACACCTGTGGGCGCCGGAACAGCAGATATCTCTCTGACTACAGATAACGGCACTAAAGGTACCTGCCATGTAACAGTTACCACACCTGCAGAGAGCATCACTCTGAGCGATAAGACTCTGACACTGGCGATTGACGGCGGAACACATGCACTGACCTGGACTTTCAGCCCGCAGGGAAGCGGCGGGGAACTGGTATGGAGTTCGGATAATGAACGGATTGTCAAGGTAGACCAGAAGGGTGTGATCACACCGGTTTCTACAGGTGAAACAGATATCCGCGTAAAGACGGAAGAGAATGTATCTGCTGTATGCCATGTAGTTGTGAAGGGTACTGCGAAGGATATCTTTGCAGCAGGAACTCCTGCGATCACTACCTGTAAAGCGTCCGGCAATTCCGTATTTGTTGCATGGAACGGCTATGATGACGCAGAATCCTACCTGGTCCTGAGACGTAAGACAGGAGAGAGTAAATTTACTCAGGTTGCATCAACGAAGGAGCTTTCTTATACAGACACGGATGTTTCCCAGTCCGGAACCTATTATTACAGTGTACAGGCAGTATCCACAAAATGGGGCGGAGCAGTTAAGAGCAGCTATGATAAAAATATCTCTGTAAATATAAAGGATACAGCACCGACACCGACCCCGGCAGCGGTTACAAAGCCCAAAACCCCGACAGTCACTGTGACCGCCGGCAAGAAAAAGGCAGTAGTGAAATGGAAAAAGATCAGCAATGCCAGCGGCTATGTCGTATACCGCGCTACTTCCAAATCAGGAAAATACACCGCGGTATCAACGATCAAAAAGGGAAGCACGGTTTCTTACACAAACAAGAAGCTCACTTCGAAGAAAACCTACTATTATAAAGTACGTGCATACCGCACGGTAAACGGAAAGAAAGTATACAGCAGCTATTCCAAAGTGAAGAGCGTAAAAGTGAAATGATAGTTACTGTGAAAGTACCAAACAGTTACGATTGACGAAATAATTCTGCAATGGTAAGATAAGCATACAGCAAAAT